>CAJQGX010000001.1 GCA_905478035.1 uncultured SAR86 cluster bacterium
CCAATATTAAGGGATAGCTTAGAACATATTAGAATCGTGCCTTCAACAATGATGCCCGTTAAGCATTATGGATATTCAGCACAATGGTTCACAATGTGGCTTGCAATTTGTTTAATGTATATATGGATAGGATTTAAAAAAAATGAAGAATAAAATATTTTTAGCAATAATTTTACTAACACCAATTTTAGTAGTTACTTTTTCTTCCTTGTATTTTTCTTATGGCTACTCGCCTGATGGCACTAAAAATAATGGTATTTTTTTCAAATCATATTTTAATTTTGATCAGTTTAATCAAAATGATAATGAGCAAATGATTGAATTCGAAGACGGCAAATGGGTAATGGCTGTATATATAACAGACCCGCAAAAATCAGCCAAATCTCTTTATCTCATGCGTCAGCTAAATGTTGCTCTTAATAGAGATATTAATAGAGTAAAAAGGGTAGCATTTTATAGCAATGCATTACTTAAGGATTCAGTAGATGAGCTTATTAATGAGTATCCGAGAACAGAGTTGGTGAATGATAAGAATGGAATTTTACTTAATGTATTGCAGAAAAACTCTGAGGCCAACATAACCGAACAAAACCCTATTTTTATAATTGACCCATATGGAAGGGCTGTGATGTATTTTGAAACTTCTACAGACCCAAAGAAAATATTAAAAGATTTAAAGGTATTAATTTAATGAATAACATAAAAAACTTATCACTTTTTGGAATTTGTCTTGCGTTTGTGGTTATCGCCCTTGGGGCGTGGACTAGGCTTGTAGATGCTGGGCTGGGATGTCCTGATTGGCCTGGATGCTATGGCTTCATAGTCTTTCCAACAAATGAAATGGAAATCGCTGTTGCAGAAAGCAGGTTCCCAATGTATCCATATGATATAAATAAAGCTATTCCTGAAGTTGTTCATAGATACTTTGCTGCAACGTTGGGCTTTTTTGCAATCGTATTGGCTTATCTCTCTTTTAAGCAAAATGAAAATATAAGAATCAGATATTGGGCAGTTGGACTTTTAATATTTATCTGTTGCCAAGGGCTATTTGGGTACCTAACAGTTAGTTTAAAACTTCTTCCAATAATTGTTACCGGGCATCTATTTGGAGGTTTTACCACCCTAACATTATTCTTCTTTATATTTCTTATGGCAGGAAATTTTGAACTCTTAAATAAAATGAGAATACCTAACTTAAAATTTATTGCAGGTTTGGCATTCTTTGTTCTAATTTTTCAGATATTTTTAGGCGTGTGGACAAGTACAAATTATGCATCTTTAGCGTGTGCAGATTTTCCTACTTGTCAGGGAAGCTATTTTCCAGAAATGGATTTTAAAAATGGATTTAATTTAAATCAAGAAGTCGGACCAAATTATCTATATGGCTTGCTCGATAATCCATCAAGAGTAGCTGTACATTATTCTCATAGGGTTTCTGCAATTCTTGTAACTATAGTTTTTCTTATCTTAATGTCTAAACTCTGGTTTTCTAATGCAGCTCCATTAGCTTCAACATTAGGGATATTACTTCTTACACAGATTAGTCTAGGAATAATAAATGTTGTTTATGTATTGCCATTGTATGTAGCGATTGCTCATAATCTTATAGCCGCAACATTATTACTAACCGTATTTACAATAAATTATCTTGCTTGGAAAAAATGAATTTAATTAAAAGTTACTATCTATTATGTAAACCTAATGTGGTTTATATGATGTTGATTTGTGCATTTGTAGGGATGTTGCTAGCTGAAGATTCAGTGAGTTCTATCTCGACAATTTGTATTGCTCTTTTTGGGATAGCGCTTTGCTCAGGTTCAGCTGCAGCCATAAATCAGGTTATAGATAGAAAAGCAGATGCTGCAATGACAAGGACTGATCAAAGGCCGCTTCCACAAGGAGAGCTCAGTGCTTTTCATGCATCCTGCTTTGCATTTGTTATAGGTATGCTTGGTGCTTTAATTTTGTATGTCTTTATTAATACCCTTACTATGGTTTTAACCTTGGCATCTTTGATTGGTTATGCTTTTATTTATACTGTTTATTTAAAGAGAGCAACTCCTCAGAATATAGTAATTGGAGGCCTTGCCGGAGCGGCACCGCCACTATTAGGATGGTCATCAATAAGCAATTCGATAGATCCTTATGCACTCTTGCTAGTATTAATCATATTTGTTTGGACGCCACCTCACTTTTGGGCTTTGGCTATTTATAGAAAAGATGAATATGCTAAGGAATCAATCCCAATGCTACCAGTAACTCATGGCGTCGCTTTTACTAAACTCCAAATAGTTCTTTATACAATTATTTTATTTATTGTTAGTATTCTTCCATATGTGGTTTTAATGTCTGGAGAGATCTACTTAGTTTCATCAGTAATATTGAGCTCAATGTTTTTATATTATTCTATAAAATTGTACTTTAGTAATGATGACTCCGTAGCTATGAAAACTTTTAACTTTTCAATTTATTATATCTTTTTAATTTTTATAGCTTTATTAGCTGATCACTATTTAATGTAATGAAATCTATAAACAAAAATTTATTCTTAATAGCAATATTTATTATTACTGTAATGAGTTTATTTATAAATAAACTCACAACTCCACGAACACTTAGCAATAATGAATTACTAGTAAACGGCTTGTTTTTATTTGAAAAACCAAAACAAATATCAAACTTTGAATTTTTTACCTCTAACAACAGGTCTTTCACCAAAGAAGATCTTATGGGTAAATGGACAATTATGTACTTTGGATTTTCAAGATGTCCAGATGAGTGCCCAACAACAATGTATGAGCTTTCCAAATTAGTTAAGATTCTAAGAGAAAAAAATTACAACCTAAATGATAAACAGTGGGTTTTAGTTACAATTGATCCTGAAAGAGACTCACCTGAAGATATAGATAAATATGCGAAAGGTTTTGATGAGGACTTTATTGGTGTTAGCAATCAGAGACCAATGCTTTTAAATTTGGCAACTCAACTTTCTGTAAATAATGTTATGCCAAGCTCAAATCATGACATGGATCATTCCCATCTAGACAACCATGTGAATAGCATCATTTTGTTAAATCCAAAAGGTGAATATGCAGGACTTTTTAGGCCACCATTTAGCACTTCAAGACTCTCTTTAACCTATCAGTCTGTAACCCAGGATTAGAAGTTAATTACGACCTTTCCTTTTGCTTTCCTGTCTTTCAGATGAGCAATGGCATCTGCAGCAGTATCTAGAGTAAATTTATCTGAAGCTTCAGGGTTAATTTTCCTTTCAGCAAACATTGCAAAAAGCTCCTCAAAATTTTTCTGATTTTCAGCAGGAAACATTCCAGTCCAGGCTCCCCAAAAAACACCTATTATTTGGCATCCTTTTAACAGAGTTAGATTAAGTGGCATTTTGGGTATTTGGTCTGCTCCAGCAGCAAAGCCAATCACTAAATATCTTCCTTCCCAAGCTATAGATCTTAGGCATGGTTCAGCATAACTTCCTCCAACAGGGTCATAGATAACATTAGGACCCATCCCTCCAGTTAGTTCTTTTATCTTATTTGAAAGATCTTTTTGCTGATCTCTATCAAGAATACCTGAGGGGTAAACAAAGCCTTCATCAGCTCCATTTGCTATACATATATCAACCTTTTCTTGTGTTGAAGCTGCTGCAATTACCTTGGCACCCATCGCCTTGCCTAGCTGGACTGTTGCTAGACCAACACCACCTGATGCTCCCAATACTAATAAGGTTTCGCCAGGTTGAATATTTGCTCTTTGTTTTAAAGCATAGATTGATGTTCCATATGTAACCGAAAGGGCGGCAGCAATTTCAAAATCCATTTCCTCAGGTATCAGTCTCAACATAGATTGATGAGCTAGAATCTTTTCAGAAATACCACCGACACCAGTTGCTGCAAAAACTTTATCACCAACCGCATAACCAGAAACCCCCTCACCAACCTCTGTAATGATTCCTGCAGACTCTCCTCCAGGTACGAAGGGCAATGGAGGTTGAAATTGATAAAGACCTTGAATCATTAATACATCAGGGAAATTCACACTGGCAGATTTAACATCAATAATTACATGTTCTGCTGAAACTTCAGGATCTGGAATCTCATTAAGTTGAAGTTTTTCTGGACCACCTAATTCTACGCATTGTAAAGCTTTCATATTTTCCCCTATTTAAAGATTTTTGTTGTAACCAGCCAAGAAATTATTGACATCATCAATTGTATCATCTGAAATCTTATCAAATTTTATTAAAGAATCCTCTGCTTCTTTTATAAAAGATTTCATGTCTATATCTTTCATTTTTAGCATTTCTGAATGATTCTTTTTTGCTAGCTCTATCCCAGTATCATTAAAAGATACAGCTGGATTAAAAATATTTTTTCTTAAATTTAAACTTTTTAAAGCGAGCTTGTGATCTTCGCCATTCATCATCTCAGCAACAACCATGAGATCCTTAATAATTTTATTTCTAGCATCACCTATAGAGATTTCATCTTTTTTAATAATAATTTTTGTATTTTTATTTCTACCATTTTTAATTGCAGCTTGGTCATTACAATTAATAACATCAAACTCTTGGTCATCGATTTCAGGACTCTCATCAATAAGACAATAAAGGAGTATTAAATCAAGTATTCGAATCTGATTTTTTGAGATACCTGTAAGCTCTTTAGGAGATAAGTCTATCCCCCTTACTTCAACGTATTTAATGCCCTCTCTCTTTAAAATATCATAAGGTCTAACATCACCATGAGCTGCTCTCTTTGGTCTTATGCAATCGTATAATTCATTTTCTATTTGAAGTATCCCATCAGATATTTGACTATAGAGACCATCTTCATCTTTCATGTTGAGCTTACTAAATTCTGGATATGGGTAAATAATTGCCTCTTTAATCTCTTTAAGAAAAGAATTTAAATCATTGTAGTGAATATTTAAATTTTCCTGAGCGGGGCTTTTATATCCAATTTCACTCATTCTTAATGAGGTTGCATCTTCTTTGTATAAATCTGTTTCATTCAACTCATTAAGATCGTTGTCTCTATTTCTTACAAAAGACTTATCAACAATAGCTGATTCACCAAATTCAGTTAAAACGAACCAAAAAACTCTTTTAAAATTTCTTATCAAGCGCAAGTACGCAGAGTCTATATCATCCTGAATGTTCGAGTTTATTAGATGTCTCATTGAACTATCAGATAAGGAAAAATTGAAATGTATTCCCGAAACACATTGCATAGTTTTACCATACCTTGCGGCGAGGCCTTTACGATAAACATACTTTAAATGGCCTGCTTTATTATTAGCATATGTTGCTATATTTATTTTTGACTCGTCTTTAATTCTAGGAGGGATTGAGAATGGCCATAGAATCTCTTCATCTATGTTCTTATTTATAAATACATGAAGAGCTAATAGATGATCATGAAGATCATTAACGTCAGTAAAAACTGGTGTAACTATTTCTACTAATGCCTCAGCAAAATCAGTTGTTATAGATGGGTTTGTGAATGAAGAGCCAAGTGCTTTTGGATGTTTTTTGTTAGAGATGTTTCCGTTTTGGTCAACTCTTAGAGATTCTTTTTCGATACCTCTTTCAATCTCAAGACTTTCGAAAAAGCCAGATTTTTTTAGTTCTTTTATTTTTTTAGTGAATTCCACATGGGTATCTTAAAGCTTAGGACCAGCAGATACAATTTCTGAGCCAACATCAAATTTCTCAAAATTATTTTGAAATTTTTCCACAAGCTCATGAAGGTATTTCTCATACTCTTCCTTGTCATCCCACGTCTCAATTGGATTAAGCAGCTTAGTATCAACTCCATCAACCGCTAATGGAACTTCTAGATTTAATCCGGATATATGCTGTGTAGCAACTCCATTTAATTCACCATTTTGAATTGCATTAACTACTCTTCTCGTAGTTGGTATTGCGAATCTAGACCCTTTTCCAAAAGGACCCCCAGTCCAACCAGTATTTACTAAAAATACCCTAGATCCAAAAGACTCAACTCTTTTCATTAATAAGTCTGCATATTCTCCAGCAGGCCTAGGAAAAAATGGCGCTCCAAAGCAAGTAGAGAAAGTAGACTCAATAGATGAGCTTGAGCCCATCTCTGTAGATCCTACCTTAGCTGTATAACCACTTAAAAAATGATAAGCAGCAGCCTCTTTGGAAAGAATAGAAACAGGAGGGATGAGACCTGTTAGGTCGCAAGTTAAAAATATAACTGTTTCAGGCTCACCAGCTGCATTCGAAGGTATAGCATTATCTATATGGCTTCTAGGATAGCAGCATCTGCCGTTTTCAGACAAAGATGTATTGTAGTAATCAGGGTTACCCTCGCTATCTAGATATACATTTTCAATAACACTACCATGTTTAATAGCTTTAAATATGACAGGTTCATTTTCTTCAGATAAATCTATTGTTTTTGCATAACAGCCACCTTCAAAATTAAATACAGAGCCAACACCCCAGCCATGCTCGTCATCTCCAATTAATGAACAAGACGGATCAGCTGATAAAGTTGTTTTTCCTGTACCAGAAAGGCCAAAAAACAGAGCAACTTTTCCCTCTGCATTTACATTCGCAGAACAATGCATCGGTAAAACATCCTTTTCAGGTAATAAAAAGTTCTGGGCAGAAAACATAGATTTTTTCATTTCGCCTGCATATTTCATTCCAGCAAGTAAGACTTTTCTCTTTGCAAAATTTATGATCACACATCCATCCGAGTTTGTTCCATCAACATCCGGATTACATTCATAATTTGCTGCACTTAAAATTTCCCACTCTTGTTTGTTGGAAGGATTAAAGCTTGGAGGAACTACAAAAATTAACCTAGCAAATAATCCATGCCAAGCTGTTTCTGTTGTGACTTTAACAGGTAAATAATGTTCATCATGAGATCCAACATGAACTTCTGAAACGTATCGTTCTTTTTCGAATAAGTAGGACTCTACTTTATTCCATAGTTTATCAAAACTATTTTCATCAAATGGTTTGTTAATAGATCCCCAGTCAATAAGATCAGAGGTTGTAGATTCTTGAACGATAAATCTGTCATTAGGACTTCTTCCAGTCCTATCACCAGTTATTGCAGAAAAGGCACCATTACTTGCAATAGTACCCTCATTATTTTCTACCGCTTTTGATATTAATTCTTCGCTTGAAAGTCTTAATTCATTTAGGTTATCTGCATTTTTCATATTAATATTCACTATATCTAATAGGGGAGTAAAATTATATAGCCTTCACTATAAAGTGTTAAATATTTACATTACTTGTAGTGAATTAAAGGTCAAGGCCTGATTTTAGTCAAATAATTTATTATTTGCTTAATGAATAAGGTTTATAAGACATTTATTTTGTAGTTTTGTTACAAAAATACTAGTAAATTACTTTTTACCGATCTTTACTAAAGTGGCAATAGATATAATTATAAAAAATAGTAGGCCCCATTCTGCAAAATTAAATATAAATCGCCAGTTTTCTTCGGCGCATGTGGGTCCGCCCTTATATGCATTAGCAATGCCTCCTATGAGTCCAAAGTAATCTATCTGGGTTGATAAAGGCATCCCGCAACTAGCGGCAAGGTTAGATATTTCTTCGGCGCTTAAGTTTTGGAGGTAAACCTGCTTCCCTGTAATCGCAATCCCCCCGAGTCCCGATGCTATAACAAAGAATCGCGTGACTATGGCTATATTTTTAAAAAAGAAGCCTATCAGTGACCAAAACGCAATTAGCCCAAATGCATATCTAGACATGATGCACATTGGGCAAGCATCAAGACCAAGATAATAATCCATGAAGATTGCTAACAAAATAATTATAGAAGATCCTATAAAGCAGGCTAATTCAAAATAGTTTTGATAAACTGTTTTATTAAATTGTAAAAGTTGCATAAAGTAATTTTTCTATAATTTGTAATTAAACAGTATAAAAAAAACTTATGCATAATACATCTAGGTAATCACAATTAAATATGAAAGATAGAATTTTTATAATTGACGGATCCTCATACTTATATCGTGCATATCATGCTATGCCTCCTTTAACGTCATCTTCTGGACAACCAACTGGAGCAATAAAGGGCGTTACCAATATGTTAATGACTCTAAAAAAAGATAGTGAAGGCTCACCAATAATTGTTGTTTTTGATGCAAAGGGTAAGACTTTTAGAAATGATATATACAAGGAATACAAAGCGAACAGGCCTCCAATGCCTGACGATTTAAGAGAACAGCTCCAGCCATTAAAAAACATAGTTAAGGCTATTGGGTTTCCTTTAATTGAAATAGCTGGTGTGGAAGCCGATGATGTTATTGCAACACTTGTAAAAAAAGCAAAAGAAAAAAACCTTAAAGCTGTCATATCTTCTCTGGATAAAGATCTTATGCAATTAGTTGAAGATCCGGTTTCAACAATGATGAATACAATGACTCATCAAATTTTTAATGAAGAGAAGGTATTGGAGAAATTTGGTGTTAAGCCCAATCAAATAAGAGATATGCTTGCATTAACTGGCGATACTTCAGATAACATCCCAGGAGTTCCGAAGGTAGGTCAGAAAACGGCAGCTAAGTGGTTAAATGAATATGGGGATATTAATGAAATCAAAGCTAACGCAGATTTAATAAAAGGAGTTGTGGGCGACAATCTAAGAAATTCATTAGGTGATCTAGATAGAAATGTTGAACTTGTCTCTCTTAAGTATGATGTTGATATAGGGGTGTCATTTGAGAGCTTGATGGAACAAAATAAAGATCAAGAACGACTTGATGAGCTGTTTAATGAATTAGAGTTTAAGGCCCTTAAAAAACCTACTTTAAAAAATACAAAAGAAGGAATATCTAGCCGCTCTTATGAAGAACCCGCAACCGAAAAGAAAACTCAAAGTAACTACCAAACTTTATTTACTAAAAAAGATTTAGAAGACTGGGCAAAAAAATTAAATGCTTGTAAGGTATTTGCTATAGATACTGAAACGGACTCTCTTGATACAGTTACTGCAAACCTGGTTGGAATATCTTTAAGTACTCAAGAAGAGTCTGGTTGTTATATCCCAATCAACCATGAATATGATGGCTGTCCAAAGCAAATAGATTTAAAAACAGTTATCAAAGTCTTGGGGACGGCTATTGAAAAAAATAAGCAGAAAGCTGTTGGTCAAAATCTTAAATTTGATATTCCAATACTTGCTAGACATGGGATTAATTTAGATGATTTTCATGCAGACACAATGCTTATGTCGTATGTTTTAAATAGCACTGCAACAAGGCATGGGATGGATAAGTTAGCTGAGTTTTATTTAAATTACACCACTGTAAAATATAAAGAAATTACAGGAACAGCATCAAAACAAATAAATTTTTCTGCTGTTCAAATTGATATCGCATCAAATTATGCCGCAGAAGATGCTGACATAACACTTAGACTATTTAATAAACTAAACGGGCTTCTTAAAGATAAGCCAACTCAATTAAAGCTACTTAAAGAAATTGAATACCCATTAGTCCATGTTCTTTCTAATATAGAGATGAATGGTGCAAAAGTTGATAAGAATAAGTTAGCTGATCACTCTGAAGAACTATCTAAAAAAATTGAAGATCTTTCAAAACAGGCTTTCAAAATTGCTGGAGAAGAATTTAATTTAGATTCTCCAAAACAATTACTTGTAGTCTTATATGAAAAATTAAAGTTACCCATCCTAAAGAAGACTCCTAAAGGACAGCCATCAACCAATGAAGAGACTCTCCAAAGGTTGGCTGAAGAATATGAAATACCAAAGGTAATTCTTCAATATAGAACTTTAGCAAAATTGAAGTCTACTTACACTGATAGTCTTATAAGAATTGAGAACCCTTCTACAAAAAGGATTCATACTTCTTTTCAACAGGCAGTTACCTCAACTGGAAGACTTTCTTCCACGGAGCCAAATTTACAAAATATTCCAATAAAAACTGCAGAAGGGAGAAGAATAAGAGAGGCATTTGTACCTGAAAAAGGGAATGTACTTATATCAGCTGATTATTCTCAGATAGAATTAAGAATAATGGCTCATTTATCAAAAGATAAAAACTTGACGCATGCTTTCAATAATAATCTAGATGTTCATTCTGCAACTGCAGCAGAAGTTTTCAGTGTGAGTCTAGATAACGTCACGCAGGAACACAGAAGAAGTGCAAAAGCTATTAACTTTGGATTGATGTATGGGATGTCAGCCTTTGGACTGACAAGACAGCTCGATATCCCAAGAGCTGAAGCACAAAAATATCTTGATACTTACTTTGAAAGATATACCGGCGTTAAGGATTATATGGAAAATATTAAAGCTAAAGCTAAAGAGGATATGTTTGTAGAAACAATAATGGGAAGAAGGCTTTACTTGAATGAAATAAATGCTGCAAATGGATTGCGGAGACAGGCTGCCGAAAGAGCAGCAATTAATGCTCCGCTTCAAGGCTCTGCAGCTGACATTATTAAAAAAGCAATGATAGATATTAATGGTTTCTTAAACAAGGAAATGCCAGAGGTTAAAATGATTATGCAGGTACATGATGAGCTCATATTTGAAACCCCAAAGAATATATCTGAAGAAGTTTTATTATTAATGAAGAATATGATGGAAGATGCTGTTAAGCTTGATATACCATTAATAGCAGAAGCTGCCATAGGAATAAATTGGAATGAAGCTCACTAATCAAATATCTTTGTTTTTTATATTTAGTATGACTGCCAATATTTTGGTAGGACAGGATGCATATTTTGGAGATCTTGCTCCTGGATATAACGAACCAGCTTTCCATAGTCCAAATAGGCCTTCAACTTATGAGCATCCAAGTGATGATGCTAATTTAGAACTTCATCGAGTTAATAAGAAAAATAAATCAAGTGGTTTTGAGAATTCTCAAAATATAATTACTAAGAAGCATTTCTCAAATATCTTTGACGCTGAATTATCAAGCTTTAAGAATTGTATTAAAAGCGAAGGCACAGCTGAAGAAAGTTATATCAATACTAATTGTAAAATTTCAAAAGCTCTCCAAGATGCAGCTTTTATTTTACAGGGTAAAAAAAATATACAGGCTATCGACTTATTAGATAACTTCACAAAATTTAAAAAAATTAAAAACTCCACACCAAGATATCCAAAAAATATGCTTGAGTTTGGAGAAACTGGTTACGTCATAGTCGAATATGACATTACTGAAAAGGGCAGAATTGCCAATGAAGAAATTGTAGAAGCATGGTGCGGCAATATCTCAAGTCCATTCACTGAATTTCAACCTTGCTCATTTTTTAATAGAGAATCTCTCACGTCAGTTATCAAGTTTAAATATAAGCCTGCAAAGTTTGAAAATAAGCCAGTTTATACAAAGGATGTAAAACATAAGTTTACGTTCAGCCTAAATCCAAAACTATCTAAGATGAAAGATAAAGTAGATCAAGCTTATGATGAGGTTCGAAACAAAATTATTGCTAAAGATTATGTCAATGCAGCCGCGATAGCTCAAAACTATATTGAATATGACAATATATTCTTATTTGAGAAAGCAAGAGCACATTATTTTAATGAGGAATACTTACAAGCATCAACTGCTCTTTTTAAATTTATAGAATTAACAAAAGATGAAAAATATCGCTACCCTGAAGAGGTCTTATTAAGCAGTCTTATAATATTGGTAGACTCATTATACTTTTCGGAAGACTTCAAAAAGATAATCAGTTTAGATAATAATGTATCCAATTACATAAAAGAAAAACCTCAATATAGAAGAAACTTAGCGATGACCAGTCTATATCTTGGAACTTCATATGTTAATACAGGGGATCTGCAGCAGGGGATGTATTACCTAGGTATAGCACGCAAATATGCACCATCAGATGCTCAGGTAAAATATATCGACAATGTAATAAACCAAACAGCTAATTATTTATAGAACCAGACCATTGTGTTGGAATGTAATTTAGCTCTTCTGCGCTGAGAATATTAATTCCATGAATTTTCCTAAGATCAGATATTCTCATATTTAGGTATTCATCAGGCATTTGGAATGGCCATTTTTTTTTCATTTTAAATGTTTTAAAGATGACCTTTCTTTTTATACCAGAGATATTCCAATAAAGTTTTAAAAATCCTCTTACTCCAAGCTCGTTAATGAGATGTTTTTGGATTTTCTTTATTTGTGGAAGTTTTGCATAGCCAAGAAGATACTTCCATTTAAAAGATGAGCCCCATAGAACCCAAGTATCTAGTATAGCCTCTTGATCAATTGATATATCGAGGCCAAAAACTATGTGAGTACAGTCATGGTCTCTTAATAGATTTCCTGACTGAAGATCATCTTCTAATATCTCTTTTGACTCGGGAAAAGAGTCGTAATAACACTCCAGTCCTTCTGATAAGGTTAGATCACAGTCTTGTTTTTGATATTTAAGCACCAGTAAATTCTAGTATTGCTCTTGAAAGCTTGTCAAACCCTACGATATCTTTTGATGAGACGGCAATGGCTTCAACCCCTTGCATTTGCCTATTTACTGCTGATATAGCCTTATGTTTTTGATTGTTAGATAGCTTATCACTTTTTGTTAAAACTGGAATAAAGGCAATATCCGAGTTATTGCATAGCTCAATCATATCTCTATCACTATCTTTTAATGGATGCCTTATGTCCATAAAAATGACTACAGCTTTCAAGGCTTTTCGTTTTGCAAAATACTCTTCCAACAAAGGAGCCCAATCTTTTCTCTTATGAAAGCTTGACTTAGCAAAGCCATATCCAGGAAGATCTACAAATTTTAAAGTTTCGTTTACTTTAAAGAAGTTTATTTCAGTGGTTCTTCCAGGCGTTTTGCTTATTCGTGCAAGCTTAGGGTTTTCTGTTAGAGCATTTAGTGCACTCGATTTGCCAGCATTTGATCTACCAGCCAATAAAATTTCATCACCCATGTCTTCTGGGAGATTCTTAAACTTAGTTACTCCAAGCATAAACTCAGATTCTTTAAAAAGGTTTTTCATTTAATAGTTTGTATCATACCAACCTATGTTTATAATACACATCACAATACACACTTAATAAGTATATGAAATCAATTTCGTTATTTTTTACATCTTTTTGTTTAGTATTTTCTTTACATGCAGCAGAAAGTGGAAATTCAGAGAATATGCCGCAAGGATTTATTTCAGGCGATGCATCTAACGGCTCAACTTTAGTAGATTCATGTACTGCTTGTCATGGAAGTGATGGCAATAGTATTAGCTCTGATTGGCCTAAATTAGCAGGACAAAATCAAAGATACCTCTATGAGCAATTAAAATATTTTAGAGATGGCGAAAGAAATAATGCCCTTATGATGGCTGTAATTCCATATTTAAATACCTTACAAGATGCTGATTTACTAGATATGGCAGCATTTTATGAGTCTAATGAGACCTCAAGAGGCCAAGCAAAAAACGATGAAGAGCTTTTAGAACTTGGAACTAGTTTATATAGATTTGGAAATATGAAAAAAGGCATACCTGCATGTACTGCATGTCACTCTGTTGATGGACAGGGTAACTATTTAGCAGGATTTCCAGGCGTAGCTGGCCAACAAGTTGGCTATCTGACTAGTACTCTCAAGGCGTATAGATCAAAAGAACGAAATGCTGGAGAGCAATCTCTTGTAATGCAATCCATAGCTCTAAATTTAAGCGATGGAGATATTGATGCTTTAGCTAATTACATGCACGGACTATATAAATAATATTAACTATGAAAAACATATATAAATTTTTTGCAATCGCTCTTATTTCAGTTTCTATTAACGCTGAATACAAATTGGGCAAAGACTATCGCTTAATTGATAATCCTATTCAAGTAAGAAAAGATGGAATAGTAGAAGTCACTGAGGCTTTTTGGTATGGATGTAATCATTGTTACAACTTTGAGCCATCTATTAATGCTTGGGAATCGAGACTTGATGCTGGAGTAAAATTTGAAAAAATGCCAATTACTTGGGGAAGTATCCATCAATTGCATGCTGCTCTTTTCTATACTATAGAATCCCTTAAGTTAGATCCATCCACGCACTCTGCTGTTTTTGTAACAATCCATAAAGAAGGTAATTTTCTTCAAAACCCAAAAGCCATTGAACAATTTTTAGCAAAGTTTGGTGTTGCACCTGAGGTAACAGCTCAATATTTAAATTCTTTTGGAGTAAAACAAAAAGTTAACAGAAGTATTAAATACGGCAAGCAAGTCAAAGTTACTGGAGTCCCAATGATGATTGTAGACGGGACTTATATAATTGAATCGAAAGGATCATTCGGAGATATGCTTAAAGTGGTTGATCATGTCATAGATCTTCAAAGACCAAACTCATAGGAATTTAAATGAAAAATAAAAGTTATCTACTAATTTTGCCACTATGTGCAATATTTCTTTTTAATGGTAAAAAATATGATGATTCAGTAATTGAAAGAATTCATCTCAATGTAAACATATGCGTTGAAGGTCAGGACTGCGGTGCTGTTTTAGCAGAAGCGAGTGCTGATGCAGGAGGATCTTCAACAGTATCAAAACTCTATGCTAGCTGTATTGCATGTCATGGAGCCAAGGGAGAGGGTGGAATTGGCCCATCATTTAAGGGTAGAAAGAGTGATTATATTTCAACAGCATTAGTTCAATATAAAAATAAAGAAGAAAGAGGAGCTCAAAGTGCACTAATGTATGCTCAAGCTGCAGCACTATCGGATAAAGAAATAAAAGACCTCTCGGAATATATTACTACTTTATAGATTCTTCTAATAAAATAATTCTTTTTTCTAGCCTATCGGCAATATTTTTTAAGGCTTCATATTTGGATCTGCTGACATAGCCACTTTGCTCTATCAGGCCATCAAAATCTTTAGATAAATTGCCTGCCAAAGAATTTATTACTTCAACTGGCAAGACGCCTCCAATTGCTCCGATCTCTTTTTTTATGATATTCATTACAGCATCTCTTAGCTCGTTATCTTTCATTAAGTTCCTCAATCAGTTTTATACAGTCCTTCCAATAAGCAAACTCATCCGGCTTACCAAAAGACTGTTCCCATTCTTTATTTCTATTATTAAACCAAACCGCTTTCATTCCCAGTTCATGGGCTCCAAATACATCATTAACTTGATGATCGCCAATATGAATTATTTCTTGAAAAGAAATGTCGTTATATTTATTTTTAGCTGATACAAAGTGCGGCTTATTTGGTTTATTATCTTTGACATCAAAAGAGCTCAGAGAAAAGTCAAAATATTTCCCAATTTTATACTTAAAAATATCTGCATTACCATTTGTAAGAATTCCAAGATGATAATTCTTAGATAGATCTTTAATAGCATCATAAACACCATCGTAAAAAACTACTTGATGTCTTTTTTCTAAAAACATCGAATAGGCAGTATTAATTATTTCATTTCTTTCTGCTTCGTCAGAAATGATATCCTTTAATTTTTGTTTATAAATTTCTTTTCTAAGCAGACCTATGTCCC
This sequence comes from uncultured SAR86 cluster bacterium, assembly GCA_905478035.1. Taxonomy (GTDB): domain Bacteria; phylum Pseudomonadota; class Gammaproteobacteria; order Magnimaribacterales; family D2472; genus SCGC-AAA076-P13. The sequence continues at coordinate 15,526 of CAJQGX010000001.1, forward strand.
ACTCTAAAGAAGGCATGGTTTTGATGAGATCTTCTCTTATGCCCATGAAATCGCTCATAGACCCCCACTCTATATTTCCTACCTTTTGTCTAAGCCATTCCCTAGTATCTCTTTCAGCCTTGATGATTACTGGGGCAATATCCCAAAAAGTATCATCAAGATCAAATGTAATTAATTTATATTTCATTTCTTTGCTCTTGGGTGGGCTTTGTCATATATCTTAACTAAATATTGATAATCTAACTTAGTATAAATTTGTGTAGTAGACAGTGAACTATGTCCTAGTAGCTCTTGGATTGTTCTGAGATCCCCACTTGATTCAAGCATATGTGTTGCAAAACTATGCCTTAGCATATGGGGGTGAACTGGAGGCAGCCCTTGTTTTAATGCCATTCTTTTTAGTCTTAATTGGATGCTCCTTACAGAAAGCCTTGATCCTTTTAAATTTATAAATAATGCTGTTGATTCTTCAGAATATTTTTGCCTTTCTTTGATCCAATTTTGAATTGCGCTAATAGCATATCTTCCTAGTGGAACAATTCTAGTCTTAGAGCCTTTGCCCAAAACCCTTAAGAAAGACATCTCTTCTTCGAAATCATCTATATCAATATTTGCAGTTTCTGAAACTCTTAATCCAGATGAATACATTAGCTCAACAATAGCCAAGTCTCTAATCTCTAGAGCATCTTCAGGCTTTATGCTCAAAAGTTGCTCTACATCTTCTGGTGACAAAACATCAGGCAGATGCTGAGCAGTCTTTGGTGCTTTCACAAGCTCAAAGGGCGAAGATTCAATTATAGAATTCTTTTTCAAAAATTTAAAAAAACCTTTTGCTGACGACAAATGCCTTTGGATGCTTCTTGGATTATTGTTTGCAGAAAAAAGGTTGCCGATCCAGCCAGTACATATATCATCCGTTATTTCATTATATAAGGTGATTTCTAATGATTTTAGGTAGGTAGATAACTTTAACAAATCTCTCTTATAGGAGTTTGCGGTATTTGGCGAAAGATTTTTAACTTGAAAGATATATTCTATATATTGAGCTATGTCCTTAGTAATAAAATATTCTTTAGACATTCATGTCTTCTGAAGCAAATCTTTTTTCTAAAATATCTCTTATATACTCTATAAAAGTAGTATCTTCATCACCCAAATACTTGGTTCTGTCATAGCTACCAAGCATTAGGAGGCCAATATCTTTGCCATTGATGATTACTGCAATTGCCATAGATTGAACTTCATTGTCATTAAACAATAGATTCATTTTTTCTTGCGAAAAAGATCCACAGTGTATTGAGCCTTTATGAAAAGACATTCCTGTTTTCTTTTCTAGTTCATTTATTTCTGAATTATCATGAAGGCGCAAAATACAGTTATCCACATTAAATTGCTTATGAAAATTCTCTTGAACTTTATTGATAATTTCTTCACTAGAAGACGCTCCCAAAATACTTAAAGTAAGATCTTTTGATTTATTAAAGAGATCTTCATTTATTGAAGCTGTCTTTACAAAAGAAGACAACAACTCCATTAAATCTTTTTGTTCATCTCTAAGTTTTAGAATCTGCCTTTCAAGAAGAGAGGATGCTGAGCTCGAGGAATGTTTAAATTTAAGTTCGCTTACAAGAGACTCTCTAGATTCAAAAAAATCTAAATTATCTAATAAAAATATCTCTACTTCTTTAGCATCTATCTTTTTACCCATCAAAACTCCCAGAATATATAAATTTAGTTGGCCCAGACATCAAAATACTTCCTTCAATTCTTTTAAATTGAAGTCTGCCACCAGAGGATTTAATTGTAACCTTTTTAATTTTATCTTTAAGACATAGGCAAGCAACCGAAAAAGATGCTGACCCACAGGATAGAGTTTCACCAACACCATTTTCATATGTTCTTATATTGAAATTATTTTTATCTTTTGAGTATATCGAGACATTAATTCCAATTGGTTTTATGTGAAGAGCTAATTTATTATAAAGATCATTTAAATCAAATTTAGCTACACTTTTTTTTGGGATACAAAGATGTAAATTGCCAGAGTCAACAAGATTGAAAGGGGTTTTGATAATTTTTTTTATTTTAGTTTCTAAGCTAGAATCCGAAAAAGATTTAGCTTCATCTAAAATAACCTCAACATTATTTTTAATAGGATTGCATCTAATATCCATTGTTTTAGTTTGAAAAGTTAACGGGCCATTTGGTGCAAACTTTTGATCCCATATATACGATGCAGCACATCTGATGCCATTTAGGCACATATTGGCTTGGCCGCCATCAGCGTTATAGAATTTTATATAAAAATCTTTATTATCTTTTGTAGGTACTCCGATATGTATCATTTGGTCAAATCCAATGCCTAAATTTCTATCACCAAGCTTACTAATTAGTGATTTAGTTGGTTTAAATTCTTGTTCTAGTGAATTTACCATTACGAAATCATTCCCATTCCCATGCATTTTAGTAAATTTAATCATTAACACTTAGTTCCATTTTTAAAATATCGTCTAATGATTCTCTTTTTCTTATTAGAAGAGCTTTGTCTGCATCCACAAGAACTTCGCAGGCCCTTGGTCTTGAATTATAGTTTGAAGACATAACAAAGCCGTAAGCCCCTGCAGTTCTTACTGCTAAAATATCATCTTCTTTAGCATTTATTTTTATATTTTTACCAAGAAAATCAGAAGACTCACATATGGGCCCAACTACATTCATATTTTTTTTATCATGGCCATTGTCATTTTCATGAATGTTCCAAATTTCGTGTCTTGCTTCATATAGAGATGGTCTTAGAAGATCATTCATTGCAGCATCAACGATCAAAAATTCATCTTTTACATATTCAACCTTTGTTAAAAGTACTCCAGCATTTGCTGATATGCTCCTCCCAGGTTCCAGTATTAACCTTTCTCTTCTACCTTTAAATTCATCATTTAAACAAGTAATTAATTCTTCAGGATTGGGGTGGTTATTGCTATCATATGAAACACCTAAGCCTCCACCTAAATCTAAGAAATCAAGAGAAATACCTATCTCAGAAATTTGATCAGCAAGCTCAAAAGTTTTTTGAGCTGTTTCCTTGAAACTATCAAGATTGGTAATTTGAGATCCAATATGGCATGCAAGCCCAATCATATGAGTATGCGGGGAGCTAAAAATGTATTTACTAAGACTTAAAATATCTTCAACGGAAGATATGCCAAACTTATCACCCTTCCTACCAGTTGTTATGTAATCATGTCCTCCTGAATCTATATCGGGATTAAATCTAATAGATACCGGAGCAACCATTTTAAGTTGTTGTGCAATAGCTTCAATTCGATATAGTTCTGATACCGACTCAACATTAAAAGACAATATTCCATTTAAAATACCTTGCTCAATTTCATCAGATGATTTACCAACTCCTGAGAATATTATTGTTTTTGGGTCCGCTCCAACAGATAAAGCTCTATACATCTCTCCACCAGAAACCACATCGAAACCACAGCCGATATCTTTTAAAATTTTTAGAACTGAAATATTGCTTAGTGATTTAACTGAAAAACAAGCTAAGTTATTTGTGCCTTTAAAAGAATCAACATATTTCAATGCATTGTTTTGAAGTGCATTTTTTGAATAAACATAGCAAGGAGTACCAAAGTCTTCAGCTACATCTGATAGCGGGACGTCATCACAAAATAATTTATTTTGTTTGTATTCGAATGCATCCATTAAAGAATCTCCAGCCCTTTCGATTCAACTAGAGGTCCTTTAACTCCGCAAGACGATATTGCTAATATTAAAAATAGACTTAATGTAATTTTGAAAAAGTTCATAGTGCGTATTATGGGCAATTATGCCCATAATTGCACAGTGTTAGATTAATATTTGTAGCTTTCTTCTTTAAATGGGCCTTCTTGAGGCACATTAATATAATCAGCTTGATCTTGAGTAAGTTTAGTTATAACCCCTCCAAAACCTGCAACCATTAAAGCTGCCACTTCCTCATCAAGTTTTTTAGGAAGAACTTCAACAGTTATCATCTCTGCTTTTGTATCTGCATCATTTATATTTGCAAAACCCTGCTTATATAAATGTATTTGTGCTAAGACCTGATTAGCAAATGAACCATCCATGATTCTGCTTGGGTGTCCTGTTGCATTTCCTAAATTAACTAATCTACCTTCGGCTAAAAGAATAAGATAGTTTTTGCTGGTTTGGTCTGGTGTTCCATCAGGCTTAGTATCTCTAAATATTCTGTGAACCTGAGGTTTAATCTCATCCCAATAGTAGTTGTCTCTCATAAACGCAGTATCAATCTCATTATCAAAATGACCAATATTACAAACAACAGCTGTATTTTTTAAAGTAGCTAACATTGCAGAGTCACAAACATTAACATTACCTGTTGTAGTAACAATTAAATCAGTATTGCCCATTACTTCCATGTTGATATCTGCTTCATTTCTTGAAACAGCACCATCTTTATAACAGGACACAACTGAAAAACCATCCATACAAGCTTGCATAGCACATATAGGATCTGATTCGACAACACTTACGATCATTCCTTCTTGAGCTAGACTGGCTGCTGAACCTTTGCCAACGTCGCCATAACCAATCACTAAACCTCTTTTGCCCATAAGCAACATGTCAGTCCCTCTTTTTAGAGCATCATTAAGACTATGCCTACAGCCGTATTTATTATCATTTTTTGCCTTAGTAACCGAATCATTAACGTTAATTGCTGGAACTTTGAGCTCACCTTTTTCGAGCATCTCCTTTAACCTATGAACTCCAGTGGTTGTCTCTTCTGAAACGCCATGAATAGTTTCTAGCATATCTGGAAATTTTTCATGCACCATTGCAGTTAAGTCACTGCCATCATCAAGAATCATATTTGCATCCCAAGGAGCTCCATCTTTAAGAATTGTTTGCTCAATGCACCATTCAAACTCCTCATCTGTTTCACCCTTCCATGCAAATGTTGGAACACCTCTAGCTGCCATAGCCGCCGCAGCATGATCTTGAGTTGAAAAAATATTACATGATGACCATCTTAATTCAGCACCAAGGTCAATAAGAGTTTCCATCAAGACAGCTGTTTGAATTGTCATATGAATACAACCCATAATTTTTGCTCCAGCGAGTGGTTGCTCGTCTCTATATTTATCTCTCAATGCCATTAAAGCTGGCATTTCATTTTCAGCAAGAGAGATTTCTCTTCTACCAAACTCAGCTAAGTTAATATCAGCTACTTTATAATCGTTATCCATTTTTATTTATCCTTTTTAAATTTTATTGTGAAATATCTGAAGCTCTGTCTGTTCTTTCCCATGAAAGATCAATATCAGTTCTTCCAAAATGCCCATATGCTGCAGTCGGTTGATATATTGGCCTTTTTAAATCAAGCATATTGATTAAGCTTTTTGGCCTTAAATCAAATTCTTCTTCAACTATTTTAACTATTGCATCTTTTGATATTTTTTCGCTGTTAAAAGTCTCAACATGAATTGATGTAGGTTCTGCAACACCAATAGCATAGGACACTTGTATTTCACAATAATCTGCTAAACCTGCTGCAACAATATTTTTGGCTACATAGCGAGAAGCATAAGCTGCAGACCTATCTACCTTAGAAGGGTCTTTGCCTGAGAAGGCGCCACCGCCATGTCTGGCCATACCTCCATAAGTATCAACAATGATCTTTCTTCCTGTTAACCCACAATCACCAACAGGACCACCAATAACAAACTTGCCGGTAGGATTGATATAAATATTTGTAGAATCTAAAAGCCATTCTTCAGGTACAACAGGCTTTATGATTTTTTCCATCACCTCATTTTTGATTTCTTCTTGGCTGACATCTTCATCATGCTGAGTAGATAGAACAACTGCAGATAAACCCTCAATAGTTTTACCATCATCAGAATATATTACACTTACTTGGCTTTTCGCATCCGGCCTTAGCCATTTGATTTCTCCACACTTCATCACGTCAGCTTGTTTCTTAACAAGTCTATGAGATAAGTCGATTGGCAAAGGCATTAAAGATTCTGTCTCTTTACATGCATATCCAAACATTAAGCCTTGATCTCCAGCTCCTTGTTCTAAGTTTTCACCCTCACCTTCTGTTACCCCCTGAGAAATATCAGGCGACTGCTCAAACACAAGATTAGTAAACTCGCATGTATCGCCATTGAAACCATACTCATCAGAATTATATCCAATATCATTAATAGTCTTTCTTACAACAGGTTCAAGGTCTGGGCTGGCTGTAGATGTTATTTCCCCAGCTATAAAAACCATATTATTTTTTATCATTGTTTCGCAAGCAACTCTGCTATTAGGGTCTTCTGCTAAGTATGCATCGAGAACTGCATCTGAGACCTGATCACAAACTTTATCTGGATGTCCTCCTGATACGGATTCGGAAGTAAAAATATAACTCATTTATTTCTCCAATTGATTATAAAGACGTGAAATAAAGAATTTTTTAGCAATTGTTTGATGCAAAAAATTTAAAAATCACAAGTGTGTGTATTTTATAACAATATGCCAAAGTTTTGCTATGAATTCTCAAATATAAACACTATTATTGAATTTTAAATCTTAAAAAATTACATGAATAACTCAGAATCTACTAACGCCCTTAGATTTTTATCAATTGATGCTGTACAAAAAGCCAATTCTGGGCATCCAGGTATGCCAATGGGAATGGCAGAAATTGCTACAGCATTATGGAAGAATCATCTCAACCATAACCCTTCTAATCCTAAATGGTTTAATAGAGATAGGTTTGTTTTATCAAATGGGCATGGTTCCATGCTTTTGTATAGTTTATTGCATTTAACTGGATACAAGATATCAATTGAGGACTTAAAAGACTTCCGTGTTTTTAAGTCGAAGACACCAGGGCATCCAGAATATGACCTAGATTACGGAATAGAAACCACCACTGGTCCCTTAGGTCAAGGCATAGCTAACGCTGTAGGAATGGCTATAGCGGAGAAAATTCTTTCAGCAGAATTTAATAAAGATGATTGCAAACCTATAGATCATTTTACTTATGCTTTTTTAGGAGATGGCTGTCTGATGGAAGGCATATCTCATGAGGCATGTTCATTTGCCGGAACTCATAATCTAGGTAAATTAATTTGTTTCTATGATCAAAATGGTATTTCTATTGATGGTGAAATAGATAACTGGTTTACAGATGATACGGTAAAGAGATTTGATAGCTACGGTTGGCAAACTATCTCTGTTGATGGACATAGCATTGATGAGATAAATAATGCTATTGAATTAGCTAAGAATGTTTCAGAAAAACCAACTATGATTTTTTGCAAGACTACAATTGGGTTTGGTTCTCCTAACAAATCAGGAACTTCAGATGCTCATGGCGCTCCTTTGGGTGATGAAGAGATTGCCAAAACAAGAGAGGCTTTGGACTGGAATCATGCACCTTTTAATATTCCAGATTCGATTTATGATTTTTGGAATGCAGCTGAAGAAGGCGGTTCTAAAAATGCAGACTGGGATGGTCTTATGGATTCTTATAAAGAAAAATATGCCGAAGAGCATGATGAACTAATAAGACGTATCTCATCAGAGCTGCCTAATGATTTCGAAAAGCAATATAGTAGTTTTCTTACCGAATGTAATGAAAATAATTCCCCAATGGCAACCAGAAAGTCCTCTCAAGTGTGTTTAGATTTCTTTGTTAAAGAGCTTCCGGAGTTAGTTGGTGGTTCTGCAGACTTAACACCATCAAATAATACATTTTCTAAATCAAGCACAACATTTTCAAATGAAAATCCGTCTGGGAATCATATTAACTATGGTGTAAGAGAGTTTGGTATGTCTGCAATTATGAATGGAATGGTGTTACATGGAGGCATTAAACCCTATGGAGCAACCTTTCTGGTCTTTACTGATTATGCCAGAAATGCTGTGAGGCTTTCTGCTCTTATGGGGCTACCAAATATTTTTGTTTACACTCATGACTCTATTGCTCTTGGTGAAGATGGGCCAACCCACCAGCCAATAGAACATCTAGTTACTTTACGTGCGACCCCCAATTTAAATAATTGGAGACCTGCAGATTTGGTAGAAACTTCAGTTGCATGGAAACATGCAGTTACTTCTTCTAGTACGCCAACCTGTTTAATATTCAGTAGACAAAATACATCACCTATATCAAGGTCATCAAATCAGGTAAACAACATTAGCAATGGGGGGTATTTGCTAAAAGAAAATAGTGAAGCTCAATTAACCTTGGTTGGTTCTGGTAGCGAAGTTCAACTTATTTTAGATGCTGCTGATATGCTTAATAAAGAGGGTATTCATGTCAATGTGGTTTCAATGCCATGCTTAGATATTTTTCTAGAAAGCGATAATAGTTATCAATCTTCTGTTATTAGGAGCGATCTTCCTATCTTAGCAGTAGAGCTTGGTCATCCTAACTCATGGTATAGGCTCCTAAATAAGAATGATAAGGTTTTAGGCATTGATAGTTTTGGAGAATCAGCTCCAGCAAAGGTTTTACTAGATCATTTTGGATTTACAGTGCCAAATGTTACCAAAATGGCGAAATCATTATTAGATGCATAAGCTATCAGATTTTAATATTGAAAATAAAAATCTTACTATAAGGGTAGATATGAATGTGCCCATTAAAGATGGCATGGTTGTAGATCAAACAAGAATCAACGCATGCATACCTACAATAGAGTTAGCTCTAAAAAAAAATGCAAATATTCTTCTTGTTAGCCACCTTGGAAGACCTGAAGAAGGCAAGCATGACAGCTCCTTATCATTAATACCTGTAGCAAAATGTATATCTGAAATATTTCAAGTTCCAGTTGATGTCATAAATAGTTTAGATGACATATCCATATTTAATGGATCTTCTTCAATTCAGATTCTTGAAAATATTAGGTTCTTTGATGGAGAAATGGGTAACAAAGATTCTCTAGGAAAATCTCTTGCAAACATTGGAGACATTTATGTTTTTGATGCATTTGGAACATCCCATAGAGAACAAGCTTCTACGCACTCAGCAATAATTAATTCTAAGGCTTCATGCGCAGGACTTTTGTTAGAAAAAGAAATAAGTGCTTTAACCAAGGCATTAAAAAATGCAGAAAGCCCTTTTGTAGCCGTTATAGGTGGAGCAAAAGTGTCAACAAAATTAGAGCTTATTAAGAATATAAATCTTAAAGCAGACAGTATTATTGTTGGAGGTGGAATTGCAAATACTTTTATTAGAGCATCAGGGTATGAGATTGGAAAATCTTTATATGAGGAATCAATGCTTGATATAGCTAGCGAGATTTTAGAAGGAAATAAAATAATGCTTCCAGAAAAGGTTATTACATCTTCAACTTTTGAAGGAGAGAATATTCAAGAAAAAATGCTTAGTGATATTTGTGAAGATGAAATGATACTTGATCAATCTTTAACAGCTGCTATGAAAGAAACTTTAATTAATTCAAAAACCATTTTATGGAATGGTCCTTTAGGGGTGTTTGAAAATGAGAGTTTTTCAAAAGGGACAAAGGACTTATCTAAGACTATTGCTGGTTGCGATTCCTTCTCTCTTGCAGGCGGAGGTGAAACTCTAACCGCAATAAATAATTTCATTAATAAAGATGATGTATCATATTGCTCTACAGGTGGAGGGGCTTTCTTAGAGTTTATGGAAGGCAAAGAGCTTCCATCTATAGCGGCACTGAAGGCTAAAAATTAGAAAAAGGAGAATGTATGTCAATAAATAATATAGAAGAAGTAGCTTCTTACATCGTTTCAGAAGGCAAAGGAATACTTGCAGCTGACGAAAGTAATCCAACATGTGGAAAAAGATTTGATTCCATAGGAGTTGAATCAACAGAAGATAATAGAAGAGATTACAGAGAGATGCTTTTTAGATCTGCGGGGATGGAGGGCAACATTGGCGGGGTAATCTTGTTCGATGAAACTATCAGACAAAAAGCAAAAGATGGTACCTTGTTAGTAGATATAATAAATAATCAAGGAGCTCTACCTGGAATCAAGGTAGACAAGGGTCTTCAGTCAATAGGCGATTCAGAAGAGACCGTAACTGTTGGTCTAGATGGCTTAGATGAAAGGCTGAAAGAATATGCAGCCATGGGAGCAAAATTTACTAAATGGAGGGCTGTAATAAAAATAGGCGATGGCATGCCAACCGACCAATGTATTGACTCTAATATGAAGGCTTTAGCTGATTATGCCAAACTTGTTCAAGATAACGGAATGGTTCCTATAGTAGAGCCAGAGGTTTTGATGGATGGTTCGCATTCTATTGAGGACTGCTATGATGCTACTGATAGATCTCTCAAATCTTTATTTGCTCATTTAGAAGCAAACAGTGTGAATATTAGAGCGACTCTCCTTAAGCCGAACATGGTTTTGTCCGGAAGCACCTCAACCACTCAGGCTAATATTCAAGAGGTTGCTCAAAGAACCTTAGATTGCCTAAAGGCCAATGTTCCTTCAGAGCTCCCTGGTATAACTTTTCTTTCAGGTGGACAATCTGATATAGACGCCACAGCTCATTTGGATGCTATGAATAAGATAGGAGGCTTTCCATGGAAGCTTAGCTTTTCATATGGTAGAGCCTTGCAAGCACCTGCCTTAAAGGCATGGGGCGGCAAGCCTGAAAATGCTTTTATATCTCAAGATGCCCTTTCTCATAGAGCTAAGATGAATAAATTTGCATCTTTGGGTGAATGGGATGATGGAATGGAAGAAGATTAATGACTATTCAAAATATTTCCGTTTTTTGCGGGGCGCATCTAGGGAATAATCCAATTTATGCATCAGAGGCTAAAAAAGTTGCTGAAGTAATAGCAAACAAAGGTATTAATGTTGTTTTTGGAGGAGGAGACGTGGGTTTAATGGGAGTTGTTTCCCACACGGCTGTAGATAAGGGTACTGGCGTTTTAGGAATATCGCTAAGATCTCTCTTCGAACTAGAGTTAACGAATCCAAGAATCGAAGAAGTAGTGGTTGCTGAAACCCTATTAGAAAGAAAAGATATTTTTATGCAAAGGTCAGATGCTTTTATAGTTCTTCCTGGAGGGGTTGGTTCATTAGATGAGCTTGCTGAGGTTATGGCCAGCAATCAATTGGGCATCATTAACAAGCCAATTGGTATTTTAAATACAAATGGTTATTACAATGATTTATTGTCATGGATGAAGAAGGCAGTCGAGGAAGGATTCATTTCAGAGGCTAATTTTAAGGAATTAATAATTACCGAATCTTGTGATGAGCTTATTGACAGAATTATTTCTGAAGAAAGACCTGCTGATGATGATTGGACTAATAGGCTGGGCCTCTAATTCCTTTCTTTAGTTTTTTTTTAAAAAGATTATTCTAGGTATATGTCTTTTGAAGAAGCTAGAGTAATTTGTGTTGTTTATCTTTCAGTAATAGTTCCTGTCATAGTATTTTTTAGAAATAAATCTAATCTCCCATCATGGACCTTGCCCATTTACATAATATCTTTTTTGGCTTGTGCAATTGGATGGGAGCTTTGGTTTACTTATGGTTGGGTAGATGGGATTGCTGTTGATTTAAGGCGTTCTGATGCTCTCAATAATTGGTTACCAAGAGATATAAATTGGATGATGAATTCTCTAGGAGACGCTGGAGCAGTTCTTTTGGGCGGATTTTGGTTAATGTGGGTAGCTTCTAATAAAAATCAAAAAATTTTCTCTAAATGGGATTGGAGAGCATTCATCATTTTAATGCTTTGGTGCATTGGACAAAATATTTTAGTAGAAATGTTCCTTTATCATGATCAGTTAGCTGAAGGTAAGCCACTCTCTTGGGCTCCTCTTTCTCCATTAGGACCATACTTTAATCCAGTGCTTCTGGAATTTAATAATCGAACACTAATGTTGCAATCCCAAATACCCTGGTTGTTATTGCCTGCTCTAATCTATAGGACAGTTATTCAAATTAATAACAGTCATTCTAAAAAAATTAATTCCGACTAACTAGAATTTTCTCATCTGAGAAACGATATAACATATTTCTGTAGACACATATGTCGGTTATATTGTCAGGCGTATTCTTTGGTACGCAACGATAATTAGTTGAAGCTCTAACACTATCTTTAATTGGGAGAACTTTGTGCCAGAGGCGACCATGTAAAAGAAGTAGAGAGCCTTTTTTAGGTGCTATAGTAATTTCGGTACCAATATTTTTTCCTGCGGTGTCTGAGGGTATCATCCCTTTTTTATGAGAACCTCCTATAACAACAATCTCGCCACCTGTTGAACTATCAATATTCATTGTATAGATGAGTCTATTAAGATTAAAAGTTTTTTCATCCTCTGCATTACAATCTTGATGCCAGGCCTGCCCATTAGATAATCTATTGCTAAACATAACCATGCTATATAGGGATCTCCAGCCTTCACCCAGAATACTTCCAGTAAGATTTTTTAGATGAGTATCATCCTCAACAATATTAAATATCTGTTCGCCATCAAGCTGTGGAAACCAGGGAATGACATCAGTATCTGATTTCTCAATGAAAGATTCATTATGTTTGTGTTCAGAATTTAACGCAAAATAATTTAATATCTTTTCTTGATAGGCATCCATTAGGTTTTCAGAAAAAAAACTTTCTATATAAATGTAACCATTTTTATCAAATTCTTTAGACAACTGATTAAGATTCATTACGACTTATCACGAGATATTAATAAACCAAGCTCAAAAAGTATCCACATAGGAATGGCTAAAAAAAGCTGTGAAAAAATATCTGGAGGAGTTAATAGCATTCCCATAACAAAGAATAGAATTACTAAGTAAGGCCTTGAATTTACCAATGCATCTTTTTTCATAATACCTGATTTAATCAACAAGAAGGTCGCAATTGGGATTTCAAATGCGATACCAAAAGCAAAGACAAGCTTAATAACAAAGTTTAAATACTGACTAATATCTGTCATGACTTGAATAGAATTCGGTGCAGAAGCAATAAAAAATTTAAAAATAATTGGGCATACAATAAAGTATGCAAAGGCAACTCCAGCAGCGAAGAGTATTGATGTTGATGCCATCAAAGGCGCAATAAAAGTTTTTTCATTTTTATATAAGCCTGGGGACATAAACATCCAAACTTCATAAAATAAATAAGGCATAGTCACTAAGAGCGCAACAAACAAGACTAACTTAATTGGAGCCATAAACGGAGAAGTTACTTGAGTTGCAATCATAGAGCTTCCTTCAGGGAGAATGTTTAGCAATGGTGATGCCACGAAGCTATATATTTCTGATGCAAAAGGAATGCCTACAATGGACAAGATACCAAGACAAATAATTACTCTAATAAGTCTTGAACGAAGCTCAATTAAGTGACTTGAAATTGATTCGTTACTCATTTTTCTCTGATTTTTCAAAAAGATCTAACTCTTCCATTCTCATTTCATTGAACACATCTTTCTTAATTTCTTCAGTACCAATGTCACTCTCTAGATCGTTTTTAAAACTTGCGATTTGCTTTTGAATTTTTTTATAAAACTTTAAACAAAATTTTATTAATTCTGGTAATTTCTTCGGACCAATTACAAGTAAACCTAAAATAAGGATTAACGCAATTTCTAAAAAGCCAATTTGAAACAATTTTTAGTCGTCTTTTTCTTCTTCTTTAACAGCTTTTTTAAAACCTTTAAGACTAGCCCCAAGATCTGAGCCTAAAGATTTTAACTTACCGCTTCCGAATACTAGAACAACAACAACTAAAATTATTAGAAGTTGCCAAATACTTATACCGCCAAAGCCCATATGAATCTCCTATGTGATTATTATTAAAGCACCACATACAACTATTATACCAATTCCAATGAGTCTTATGATGTATTTCTCTTTTTGCAATTGAATTTCCATCTGATGAATTTTCTTATCATAAGACTGCTTATTTTTTGAATAACCTCTTAATTCATCCAAAGCCTCATATAAAAAACCAGGCATTTCAGTGACCTTTAGAAGAATATCTTCCTTATTATTCACAATAAAATCTTTAAGCTTCAATGGACTAAATTGTTCCTTCAGCCAATTATCTAGATATGGCTCAGCAATTGCCCAAAAATCTAAATCTGGATAAATCTGCCTACCCATTCCTTCGATGTGGATCAAAGTCTTTTGAAGAAGTACAAGAGAGGGCTGGATAGACAGCCCAAATGGTCTAGTGCTTTGGAAGAGGTATAAAAGAAGCTTACCGAACTCAATTTCTGACAGGGGTTTTTCAAAAATTGGCTCGCAGCATGCACGAAGTGTATTTTCAAGATCTATAATATTAGAATTTGGATCTACCCACTCAGAGTTGATAAAAAGTTGAGCTAGAGATTTGTAATTTTGTTTTAAGACTGACTGTAACATCCTTGCAAGGACATACCTCTCATCATTTGAGAGCGAGCCAGTGATTGCACAATCAATCGCAATATAGCCAGGTTTTTCAGGATGTTCCTTTGATACAAATATATTTCCTGGATGCATGTCTGCATGAAAGAAATTATCTCTAAAGACTTGGTTTAAGAATATCATTACCCCATTCTCGGCAAGCCTTTTTTTATTAATACCATGTTCCTCTATCTGCTTTATATCTGTGCAAGGTATGCCATCTATTTTCTCAAGCACCATAACCTTAGAGGTTGTCATATCCCAAAAAACTTCTGGAATATATAGCTCCTCAGCTTCAAAAAAGTTTTTTCTGGTTAAATTTGTATTCGCTGCTTCCAATTTCAGATCAAGCTCTCTTAAGATAGTTTTTTCATAATCTCTTACAACCTCAAGAGGTCTAAGTCTTTGGCTTTCGGAATATGCATAGGTTAAGAATTTTGCTGCTGCTTTCATGAGCCTGAGATTCCTTTTAACCTTTTTTTCAATACCTGGCCTTAGAGTTTTTATTACAACCTCTTTACCATTTTTTAACTTTGCAGAATGTACCTGTGCTAAAGATGCAGCAGCAAGAGGGGTCTCATCAAAATCATCGAATAAGTTTGCTATGCTATCCCCAAGCTCTTTTTCAACAATCTGTTTATAAACATTAACGTCGAAAGGCATGCAATCATCAGTCAGGCTTTGTAATTCTTTTGCCATGCTTTCATCTAAAATATCAGTTCTAGTTGATAACAGCTGCCCAAATTTAATAAAGATTGGACCCAGAGACTCTAAGTATTTAACTAGTTTTTGGCCATTAAGGTTTCTATAAATACCATGCTTTAAGCCAAGGGATGACATCCTCAATCCTTCATAAATTAATATAAATATATTCATAAGTTAATTCTAGCCTCAAGCCTATCCATTCGTATTGTCAGTTCTCTAAATCTTGAATAAATATTTTTTTCATTTAAATTATCTTTAAAGCCAAAGCCTGAAGCAAATTGGCTAGTAAGATGAACTAATATGGCTGGGATATTCCCAAAATATTTATCTAAAAGATATAAAAAATCTATGTCGGCTTTTTGAAGAGTATTTGCTAGCACCATTGCTAATTCTTGGTCACCAATAAAAATATTACGATCAATTTTTTTTGTAATCATCATTTTCAAGATTTCATTTACAGAAGTGATGATTTCAAAATCAACCTTTAAAATAGGGCTAAAAGATATAGATCGTATTTCTTTATCAATAGATACATATATATTTTTATGACCTTTTAGGCTTACCTTGAATGCTACTGGATAAATATTAAAAAGGGTATTTTTTATATTAGGAGTTGCGTCTTCAAGATCTCTTAAAAGTTTTTGAAAATTGTCTTGATAATCATTTTTCATATGCGACATGAATTGAGACAATTCCATTAACAAGATTATAAAATTTACATTCATTAAACCCAGCATCCAAGATCATCGTTTTCAATGACTCTTGGTCGGGGTGCATCCTAATTGATTCGGCAAGGTACTGGTAGCTTTCAGAGTCATTAGCAAGAATAGATCCTAGCTTAGGTAGGATATTAAATGAATACCAATCATATATTTTTGAGAACAATGGATTTATGGGTTTAGAGAATTCAAGCACCAGTAATTTGCCTCCTCTTTTAAGACATCTCTTCATTTCTTCTAATCCAGCCTCTTTATTTGTAAAATTTCTTAAACCAAAGCCTATGGTAATAATATCAAATGAAGAATCCTCAAACGGAATAGTTTCCCCACTTAGTTGACAAAAATGACAGTTTGAAGAAAAGTTTTCATCAACAGCCCTATTCCTTCCTTCAGAAAGCATATCCATATTTATATCTGTCATATAGATTTCTGTCTCTGGGTATTCTTTTGAAATAATTTTTGCAATATCTCCAGTTCCACTTGCTATATCAAGTACTTTGTCTTTTTGAGAAATCCCTGCAAGCTCAACAAGAATTTTCTTCCACACTCTATGCAGCCCTAAAGACATAGCATCATTCATAATGTCATAGCTTTCTGCAACTGAAGAAAAGACGCCACCTACGTGAGCACTTTTGTCTTGCTCATCAACCTCTTTGAATCCAAAATGAGTCTTTTTAGTCATCTACTTCACCATCTCTAAATTTAATGAAATTATTGTATCTGCTTTCAGTGATTTCTCCATTCATAAGTTCACTTAAAACCTGACATCCATCATTTGCAACATGGTTGCAGTCATTGAATTTGCAATTTTGTGAGCTTTTATAAATTTCTGAAAAGCCTTGGATAATTTCAGATTCTGATAATCCTGATATTGGTAGATCCCTAACTCCAGGAGAGTCAATTATTTTAGTTTCTCTATTAAGCTCATACAGTGTAGATATAGATGTGGTGTGCATACCTTGATTGTTTGATAGGACATTAGTTTTAATCTGTTTACCAGTTAGTTTTGTAGTAAGTGTAGACTTGCCTGCACCTGAGTTGCCTACAAAAACTACACATTTGTTCTCTAGATACTTGTTTAATTCGTTCATCTTTACATCATTTTTTGCTGATAGATTGATTATTCTTATTCCAAGATTTTTATATATTTCTAATTTTCGCTTGTAATCATAGTCATGATTAAGATCTGTTTTATTATTTATGATAAATGGAGTTATTTTTGAAGAATGTGCTGTTAAAAGCCATTTATCAATAAATTCTCTACTAGTTACCGGTTCAGGAGTTACAAGGATTCCAACATGAGAAATATTTGCAGCAACAGCTTTTGATTTTATTCCTTCTCTTTTTTCAAGAAATGAACTTCTTTGCTCTCTAGAAATAATAATCCCTTTTACTTCTTTACTGTCTTGGATTAATTCAAGGTTTACTCTATCGCCCACAACAATATTTTTTATTGCTAAACATTTAATATCTCCAATGTCAGTTCTAACTAGACAGCTATTGGAATAAAATTCTATTACTAAACCGGATTGAAGTTTTTGCATATAAAGCACAAAATACACTAAAGGAACAAATATAAAAAGTTATGAAAAGTTTACAATCAAAAGATAACCTAATATGGATAGATCTAGAGATGACAGGTCTCGATCCTGAAAAGGAAAAAATCATTGAAATTGCAACTCTTATAACGGATGCCCAGTTAAATATTGTTGCAGAAGGGCCAAATATAATTATAAATCAGCCAAAATCTCTTCTTGATGAGATGGATGAATGGAATCAGAACCAACACGGCTCCTCTGGACTTATAGATGCTGTAAAGAAAAGCGCAATAACACAGCAAATGGCCGAAATAGAAACATTAGATTTTATTTCAAAATATGTTGGTCAAAAGAAATCACCTATGTGTGGCAATACAGTATCTCACGATAGAAGATTCTTAATAAAGTATATGCCAAGGCTAGAGTCATATTTTAACTATAGGCATATTGATGTATCTTCATTCAAGGAAGCAGCTGTAAGGTGGATGAATGAAGCACAGGTATATGAGAAACAAGGATCACATAGAGCGATGGGAGATATAAAAGATTCTGTGGCTGAACTAAAGTTTTATAAAAATTTATTTCTGCCTGAGAGCTAGTCTTTGCTATTAATAGGTTGAATGTTAAGAGGGAATGGACTGACTTGCCCCTTATTTTTTTTAATTTTTGATTCACCTGATTCATTAACCTCATCAATACGAATAATTGCATTCATAGGTATGTAGCTTCTTTGGACTTCTGAGAATTCATTTTTTAACTTTTCTGATGTTGGATCGACAACTAGTTGTTTATCTTTTTTAAATATATAATCTTCGACCTCTATGAAACCATACATCTCGCTTTGATAAATCTGTTTTGCAAATACCTCGTAAATCTCTCCGAGTTGAATAAAAATTATCTTGTAAACGCTATTTATTTTCATAATACTTAATTATATGGGAACGAAACTTTATATTAAAACCTACGGTTGTCAAATGAATGAATATGACTCTGATAAGACCGTCGATATACTTAAAGAAAAGAAAGGTGTTGAGTTAACAAATGATGTTAATGAGGCCGATATTGTTCTGTTGAATACGTGCTCTATAAGAGATAAGGCTGAGGCAAAGGTTTATTCTGAGCTTGGTAGGCTAAATAAGCTTAAAGAAAAAAATCCTAATTTAAAAATAGGTGTAGGCGGTTGTGTAGCGACCCAAGAGGGTAAAAATATTACTAAAAGAGCTCCATATGTTGACCTTATATATGGACCGCAAACTCTTCATAGAGTATCCGACTTACTTGATGTTGATAAATCAAAAGGTATTAAGGCTATAGATATTACATTTCCAATAGAAGAAAAATTTGATTCTCTACCAAATCCTACTTCTTCTGGACCGTCCAGCTTTGTTGCAATTATGGAAGGATGTTCAAAGTATTGCTCCTTTTGTGTTGTCCCTTATACAAGAGGTGATGAGGTAAGTAGGAAGCCAGAACAAATTTTTGATGAGGTTGCACGGCTTGCTGAACAAGGAGTCTCAGAAATAACGTTTATTGGTCAGAATGTTAATTCTTACAAAATGCCTTATAAAAATAGAATCCTTAGGCTTTCGGATCTTATCGAAATAATAAGCCATATCAATGGAATTGAAAGAATACGATATACAACTTCTCATCCATTAGATATGACGGATGATTTAATAGAGGTATACCAATTTGTACCTCAGCTTGTCAGCCAACTCCATTTACCTGTGCAGTCAGGCTCTAATAAAATTTTAGAAAAGATGAAACGTAATTATACTGTTGATATATTTTTAGAATCCGTTGAGCGCATAAAGGCGTTTAGACCAGATCTCAGGGTCTCATCAGATTTTATTGTGGGCTTTCCAGGGGAAACTAAAGAGGACTTTGAGGAGACTATGAATTTAGTCAATCTAATAAAATTTGATTCCTCATTCAGTTTTATATATTCAAAGAGGCCTGGCACACCAGCTTCAAAGCTTGAGGACAATACTTCGTTAGATGAAAAGAAAGAGAGGCTTAAGACTCTCCAAGACCAACTCAATACCTATCATAGAGATCACAGCAAAAGCATGATCGGATCAATTCAGAGATGTTTGGTGACTGGCTTAGCTAAAAAAAGTCCAGATCAACTTCAAGCAAGAACAGAATGTAATCGTGTTGTAAATTTTGACTTCCAAAATATTGGTTTTATAGGTAAATTAGTAGATATAAGAATTGAAGAAGCACTTTCGTTTTCTTTATTAGGAACATTGCATAACTCAAGAGGTCAAAATTAACTTTTAATGCAAGAAATACAAACCTCCCTCAGAAATATTTCATTGGAACCATCTAGCGCAGACAGAATAGCCTTGTTTGTTGGCGAGTTGAATGGAAATCTTAAGTTAATTGAAAAAACATTCTCTGTAAAAATTTTTCATAAAGGGGATAAAATTAACGTAACTGGAAATGAAAAAGATATCAAGCATGCATCAGATGCCATCTTAGATTTATATAATCTTACAAAGAAAAATATAGAAATAAGCAAAGAAGCAGTTCATTTGACTATCCAGTCTCATTTAAATCTGAGCTTAGCTAAAACAACAAACGAAAAAGAAAACCTGAATGAAATCCAGATCAAAACTCCAAAGAAGATTATTAGACCCAGAGGCAAAAACCAGCAAGATTACATTAAAAGAATAAATAAATATGAACTTAATTTTGGCATTGGACCAGCAGGAACTGGCAAGACTTATTTAGCAGTAGCTGCAGCTGTAGATGCTTTCTTAAATGATAAAGTTCAGAGGATTATTCTCATTAGGCCGGCAGTAGAGGCTGGGGAGAAGTTAGGTTTTTTGCCTGGAGACTTATCTCAAAAAGTAGATCCCTACCTTAGACCTTTATATGATGCCCTTTACGAGATGATGGGTATAGAAAAGGTTACTAAGCTCATAGAAAAAGAGGCTATTGAGGTTGCTCCTTTAGCATACTTGAGAGGAAGGACTTTAAATAATTCATTTATTATCATGGATGAGAGTCAAAATACTACTGTAGATCAAATGAAAATGGTTCTTACAAGAATGGGCTTTGGATCTCATGCCGTAATAAATGGTGATTTAACCCAAGTGGACTTACCTAAGCATATTAATTCTGGTCTTGAGCATGTCGTACAAGTGCTTGAAAATACAAAAGGAATTGGAATGACGCAATTCTCTTCTCAAGATGTTGTTAGGCACCCTCTTGTAAGAAAGATAATTGATGCTTATCAAAAATTTGAACAAAATATATAAAAAATGGCTCTAGAAGTATTAGTTGATAATAAATTCAATATTTCTAAAGATTTAATTCTTAGTCTAAAAAATGCTGCCAATCTTACTCTTTCTGAAGAGAGTATCGATGAAAGCGTAGTCAACTTAAAAATAATAGACAATTTTGAAATGCAAGAACTCAATAAAGAGTTCAGAAATAAAGATAAAACTACCAATGTCTTATCTTTTACAAATAACGATTTATCAAAGGAAATCACTAAAAATATTGGTGATATTGCCATAAGTTATGAATTTGTTTCAGATGAAGCCAAGGAACATGGAAAATCTTTTTCTGATCATATCATTCACATGTTGGTTCATGGGATATATCATATATTAGGATATGATCATGAAGACGATGCCTCAGCAGAAATTATGGAATCCAAAGAGATACAGATACTTGCTAAATTAAAAATCAATAACCCATATAATTAAATGAATCAAAAACTAGATAGCGACGATAATCACCCTCCTTCGGGATTTTTCTTAAAAATAAAAAAATTCTTTAAAAATCCCTTTTTTATAAAGACTCAATCAGTTTCAGAAGTAACAGACTTCTTAAAAGATGCAGTAGATTTAAATATTATCGACAAAGAAGCAGAATCAATCGCATCAAAAGCTATAAGGCTTGGGTCTATAACAGTAAAGGAAATCATGGTTCCAAAAGTTGATATGGTAACTATAAGCCTTGATATGAACACAGATGAGATTATTGAAAGAATAATTGAGTCAGGACACTCAAGATATCCTGTCCTGGGAAAAGATAGGGATGAAGTAAGTGGTATTTTGCTTGCAAAAGACTTATTGCCTAAATTAGTTG
Organism: uncultured SAR86 cluster bacterium; assembly: GCA_905478035.1. Classification (GTDB taxonomy): domain Bacteria; phylum Pseudomonadota; class Gammaproteobacteria; order Magnimaribacterales; family D2472; genus SCGC-AAA076-P13. The sequence goes on from CAJQGX010000001.1 coordinate 37,016, forward strand.
AAGAAACAGATGATTTTGATCTTAATGAGATGTTAAGAGATTCAAAAATTGTCCCCGAAACAAAAAAAGCAGACTCCTTATTAGAAGAATTTAAAAAAGATAGGTCTCATTTAGCAATAGTTATTGATGAATATGGGACTATATGCGGACTTGTGACTATTGAAGATATTCTTGAAGAGCTAGTTGGAGAAATCGAAGATGAGCATGATGTGGAAGAAGAAGAAATTATTAAAAATATAGATGGCTCTTACTCTGCAGATCCAAAAGTAGAAATTGAAGAATTTACACAATTTTTTGGATTAAAGATAGATCCTTTAATAATAGATGCTGAGACTCTTGGCGGCCTAATAATTAATGAATTAGGTGTCCTTCCTAAGGTTGGAGACATGGTAAAAATAGAAAATTTAAACATCCAAGTTACGCACGCTGATGGAAGAAAAATTACTAAGGTCTTAATAACTAGAGCCTAATGAAAATTAAGGAATATTTCATACCATTCTTTTTTGGTTTTATAGGAATATTTTCATTTGCACCCTTCTCACTCAAGCCTTTAATAATAATTTCATATGCTTATTTAATTAAAGAATTAGCCTTCAAAGCCTCCTCACTTAAGCAGTTAATAATGTGGTCAATTGGTCACTGGGGGTTTGGAATGTCTTGGTTAATAGTAAGTGTTTACTATTATGGAAATACAAGCATTGTAGTGTCTTTAGTAATATTTATATTATTAATTTTTTTTTTAACAGTATTCTTTTCTCTTCCTCTACTCATAATAAGAACTAATTTTTTTCAAGAATCTAGATATGATAATTATAAATTTATACCACTTGTTATTAGCTTATTCGTTTTAAACGAATGGAGTATGTATTACTTATTATATGGGGTTCCCTGGCTCATACCAGGAGTAGTATTCCTAGATACCATTACCCAGAATATATTTCCGTTTTTTGGGGTACTTAGTGCTTCAATTTTTATATATACATTTTCAACATTAATAGCTATAAGTTGGCATAACAATAAAAAAAATCTTTTAGTTATTTCGATGTTTACATTATTATTTTTTATTCCAAATTTCTATGAAAGGATCTCTGATGGCAGTCAAATAAAAGTATCAATAGTTCAACCTTCTTCTGATCCATTTTTAAAGTATAAAAGTAATTATAAAAATAAACTTGAAGATAATTTATTATCTTTAATTCATGAGGCTGATACAGATTCTGATTTGATAGTTTTACCTGAAGCAGAGCTTCCTTATGCCTATGAAAGTAATAATTTTTCTGATTTTAAAAAGAGGATTAGTCTTGATAAAACAATTATTGGAGGAATCTGGCATGTTTCTGAAGGTGACTTATTTAATTCAATGGTTAATTTTGAGTTGGGAGGTGCATATAATAAGGTTCACCTAGTTCCATTTGGTGAATTTATACCTTTAATATCTTCTTTGAGGGGGTTAATCTCTTTTTTTGATATGCCCATGTCAGATGTTACTAGAGGCCAATACAATCAAGAACCCATGTTAATTGGTCTTAATCCTAAAATACAAGCTGCGCCATTAATATGTTTTGATATAGCTTTTGGAAATACTGTGAGAAAAAGTAACATAAGTTCATTATTTATGATAAATATTAGTAATGATACTTGGTTTGGGAATTCAATTGGGCCTCATCAACATCTAGAAATTGCACGAGTAAGATCAATAGAAAATAATAGATGGATGATCAGAGCTACTAATGATGGTTTTTCAGCAATAATAGATAATAATGGAACAATTGTTGATAAATTAGAAAAGGGCATTTCTGGTGTTCTAAATAGCTCAATAAGACTAGAAAAAAGAAGAACTATTTATAGCAAATATGGTTATTTTCTTCCTTATTTAGTGGCACTCTTAATAATTCTAATATCGGCTATAATAAATATATGTTCAAGAAAGCCTTCTTAATTATTATGACCTCATCTGCATTTGCGCAAGATAATCTTTCTATAGAGATTGATATTTCCTTGCAGCGGCTTTATTTGGTTGATAATTCAACAATAATTAGTTCTTACCCCATATCATCTTCTAAATATGGTGAGGGAAGTAAGCAAAATTCTTTTAAAACACCTTTAGGAAGTCACATGATAAAGGAAATGATTGGTGATCAGGTTCCAAAAAACACTATTTTTATATCCAGAATTAATACGCAAAGAGAAGCTAAAATTATTCATGATCAAGAAAATTCAGATAATGACTATGTTACAACAAGAATAATGTGGCTAGATGGTCTGGAAGACGGCAAAAACAAAGGAAAGGGCGTTGATTCTTATAACCGATATATTTACATTCATGGAACCCATGAGGAGGGCCTAATCGGCCAGAAAGCCTCTCATGGATGTATAAGAATGTTCAATTCTGATGTGATTGAGTTATTTAGTGTTGTAAAAAAGGGGACAAAAGTCTATATTAGAGCTTAGCACCCTTTTTACATTTAAAAATTATTTGCAACAGAAGACATAGCAAAATTCAATTTTTCCTTTCTATCCTCTAAATCTGGAGCGTTTCCAAGCTTTTCACCATTTTTTGATAGTTTTATTAGTAATTCACTAGGTTTATAAACGTCACTACCAGTTTTTTCAGCATATTCTTCTAATTTCTTGACAACAACATCTAATCCCATTGCATTTGCATGGTGCATAGGGCCACCTCTCCATATTGGGAATCCATAACCATTTATGTAAACAACATCTAAATCAGCTGCTTTTTGAGCAACACCTTCAGAAAGAATATCAGCACCCTCATTGATTAAAGCAAGAATACATCTTTCGACAATTTCTACATCTGATATTTCCCTTCTAGTGAATCCATTTTCAGAAGAAACTCTTTTATATATTTCTTCATTTTCTGGAGCTGGACTTGGTGCTCTTGAGCCCTCATTATAATTGTAGTATCCCTTGCTATTTTTCTGACCAAATCTATCATTGTCACAAAGGGTGTCACCAATCTTTGCATGAAGAGGCGATTCTTTACCACCCAACTTTCTTGCTCTCCATCCAAGATCTAATCCTACCAAATCCATCATTCTAAATGGTCCCATATTAAGTCCAAATGACTCCAATGCCTGGTCAACTTGGTGAGGAAGGGCTCCCTCTAAAAGAAGCATGTTTGCTTGTGCTGTATAACCAAAAAGCATTCTATTTCCTATAAAGCCTGGTGCATTTAAAGACACTACAGCAGTCTTCTTGATCTTTTTGCCGACGCTCATAATTGTTGCAAGTGTTTCATTTGAAGTCTTCTCTCCACGAACAACCTCAAGTAGTCTCATAATGTTTGCTGGACTAAAAAAGTGAGTACCTACTACTAGTTCAGGTCTATTAGTTACTGATGCTATAGCATCTATATCTAAACCTGATGTATTACTTGCTAGGATTGCACCTGGCTTAACATGCTCATCTAAACTCTTAAAAATGTCCATTTTTAGATCAAGATTTTCGTATACAGCCTCAATTGCAATGTCACAATCATGTAAGTCTTTATAATCTAAGCTTGAACTAATTAATCCAAAAACAGTTTCTTTTTGATCTGAGGTTAATTTTCCTCTACCAACCATAAAGTCATAATTTTTTTCAATTACAGACATTCCTCTTTTTAAGTTATCTTCATCTTGATCAATTATATGAACTGGTATACCTGCATTTGCAAAACACATAGCTATACCACCACCCATCGTTCCTGAACCAATAATTCCTGCTTTTTTGATATCCATAACGGGAGTATCTTTTGGAACATCAGCAATCTTGGATGCAGCTCTTTCACCAAAGAATATATGAATCATTGCTTCTCGTTGAGGGTGAAGAAGGCATTCCATAAAGTATTCTGCTTCTTTTTTTAGTCCTTCATCAAAATCATCACAATTTATTGCTGCCTCTACACATTTGATTATTTGTCCTGGAGCAAACTGTCCTTTTCTTGTTTTAGCTGCCATTGCTTGTGCTTCAACTAAAACATTTTCTGAACCTCTTGCTTCTATGACTTTTTCATTAAGATCCCTTACAAGAGGGTGTTTTACACCGCTATTAGCCTTTTCTTTGATAAAGGAAATAGCATCTTCAACAACATTGTCTGAAATAGAATCAATAATTCCTAAAGCTAAAGCTTTTTTTGCAGGAACATGAGCTCCTGAAAGCATTATCTTTAGTGCTTCAGCAGGGCCTGTAAGCCTAGGAAGTCTTTGAGTGCCGCCAGCACCAGGCAAAAGACCTAAATGAACCTCTGGTAAACCCACAAATGCATCTTTAGAGGCAATTCTATAGTTACAACATAAGGCTGTTTCAAGACCACCACCCAATGCTAGTCCATTAATAGCTGCAACTACTGGTTTTGAACAAAATTCTAAGTTTTTAAAAACAGTATGAAGGCCATGTCCATCTCCTTCACCACCAAATTCAGAGATATCTGCCCCAGCGATAAAAGCTCTACCTTTTCCAGTAACAACAACGCCAACAACATCTCCGTCTGCTTCTGCATTTACGATTCCATCAAATAAACCAGCTCTAACACCATCACTAAGGGGATTAACGGGTGGATTATCAACTGTTAAGACGGCTATCCCATCTGTTACTTCGTAATGTACTGTTCCTTTCAATGTAATCTCCATTTTAAATTTTGTAATGCATTATACATAATATATAGCAATATTTATGCACATTATATGCACCACTATTGATGATATTTGAGATAATTCAAATATCTTTATAAAAAGTATTGATAATTAATTATAAATATATATAATAATGAATGTCAGCACTCCTCTCCCCCTATTAGTTTGCTGACACTCTGAAATCATATGGAGGGCTCAGTCCCTCCATTTTTTTAACTAAATTTAAGGTTTTTTTATGAAGAAATATCAGGAAATATTTGAAACAGTTATATTAACTAGTTTTTTTATTATATCTGTTATGGCTATAGCCCCAATAACATAATATCAATATAATCATTAGATGAATAAATTTTATACTTTTGGCCTTTTATTATTTTCTATGAATGTATTTTCTTGTTCGGATCTTTTGAACACTGACATGAGAGTGCTTGATTCGGCTGAGTCTAAGAATCTTTGTGAATACGAAGGAAAAGCACTGCTGGTTGTTAATGTTGCTAGTAGGTGTGGTTATACATATCAATATGCAGGCCTCCAAGAGCTTTATGAGAATTATAAAGATAATGATTTTCTTGTAATTGGAATTCCTTCTAGAGATTTTCTTCAAGAATATTCAGATGAAAGTGATGTTGCAGAATTTTGTTCGACCGAGTATGGCGTCGACTTTCCTATGTTTTCGACTGTTAAGGTAAGAGGAAAAAAAGCTCATCCCTTTTATAAAAAACTCACAGCAGAAACAGGATACACGCCTTCATGGAACTTTAATAAGTATCTAATCTCAAAAGAAGGTAAAGTCGTTTCGACATACGGTTCAAAAGTAAAGCCAGATTCACAAGAATTAATATCAGCTATAGAGAGCCTGCTGTAAAGTTATTCTGAAACTAGAACTGTCTCAGGTTTATTAAGACCAAAAATTCCATTATCAACAACTCCAGGAATATTATTAATCATTGCTTCTAGTTTAATGGGGTTTGATATGTCCATATCATGAACATCTAATATATGATTTCCTTGATCTGTTATAAAGCCAGTCCTGTAATTAGGAGTTCCACCTATAGAGATAATTTTTCTAGCTACTAAACTTCTACTTTCTGGTATTACTTCTACAGGAAGAGGGAAGGTACCAAGACTGTTAACCATCTTAGAGCTATCTACAATACAAATAAATTCATTTGATGCAGATGCAACTATTTTTTCTCTTGTATGTGCACCACCACCACCTTTGATAAGAAAGTTTTGAGGTGAAACTTCATCAGCCCCATCAATATAAAAAGAAATATCAATAACATCATTAAGATTAAAAACTTCAATACCATTTTCATTTAATAGTTTAGACGATGCTTCTGAGCTGGATACAGCTCCAGCAAATTTATGCTTAAAATCTTTTAGTTCTTCTATAAAAAAATTAACTGTTGAGCCTGTACCAATTCCCAAGATCATCTCGGGATGAAGTTTTTTTTCAATGTATTTAATAGCTTGTTTAGCAACATTTATCTTTGAGCCACTCATAGCGTTATAATACAAGAAAATAAACATAGATAATTATTTTGAGACTAAAAATTAAAAAAACAGGTTCTTTTAAGAATTCTAAAAAGTACCTAAAACTTATTTCTAATGCATCTGTATATGATGTAGCACTTCGATCGCCCATTACTTTTGCTCCAAATATTTCTTTTAAAGAAGGCAATCAGATATTTTTGAAAAGAGAAGATTTACAGCCCATTTTTTCTTTTAAAAACAGGGGTGCATATAACAAAATTTTAAATTTAACTGATGCTCAAAAGAAGAGAGGGGTAATTGCAGCATCGGCAGGTAATCATGCACAAGGGGTTGCTAGCGCATGTAAAAAATTAAAAATTAAATGTATGATTGTCATGCCAATTACAACTCCTGAAATAAAGATAAAGGATGTAAAGAGATTCGGAGCAAAAATAATCCAGCATGGTGACAACGTTAACGCCGCATTAAAAGAAGCACTCTCTCTTGCAAAGAAAAATAAATTATCTTTTGTTCACCCCTTTGATGACCCGTTAACTATTGCTGGACAGGGAACTATAGGCAAAGAGATTCTTGAAGATGACAATAACTTCGATGTTGTTTTTGTTCCTGTTGGAGGTGGGGGTATTTTAGCTGGAGTTTCTGCTTGGATATCACAGAACAATAAGAAAACAAAAATTATTGGAGTCGAAGTTGAGGACTCTGCATGCCTTGCAGAGGCAGTTAAGGCTAACAAAAGAGTTACATTAAAAGAAGTGGGACTTTTTGCTGATGGAGTTGCCGTATCAACAGTTGGAAAGAATAATTTTGATGTTATCAAAGAGTGTGTTGATGAGGTCATAACAGTTAGTGTTGATGAGGTTTGTACAGCCGTAAAAGATATCTTTGAAGACACAAGGGTTCTTTCTGAGCCTGCTGGGGCATTGGCGCTTGCTGGATTGAAAAAATATTCAAGGAAAGTAAAAAACAAGAAACTGATAGCCATAAGCTCAGGCGCTAATGTTAACTTCCAAAGACTTAATTTTATTGTTGAAAGATCAGAAATTGGAGAAAATAGAGAAAAGATACTAAGTATAAAAATTCCGGAGATACCTGGCAGTTTTCTAAAATTATCTCGAATGTTCGGAAGCTCTCAAGTTACAGAATTTAATTATAGGAAGTCTAGTTTGAAAGATGCATATGTTTTAGTTGGCGTAAGGACTAAAACTGAAAAATCGTTTGAAACACTTAAACTTAAATTAAAAAAAGCAGGATTTGCTTTTAGTGACTTTACTCGAAATGAAATATCTAATGATCATTTAAGACATATGGTTGGCGGGAGAAATAGTGATCTAGGGTCACAGAATAGCGAAAGAATATTTAGAGGAGAATTTCCAGAGAAGCCAGGGGCGCTATTAAATTTCCTTGAGAGATTTGGAAACAGATGGAATATTTCTTTGTTCCATTATAGAAATTTAGGGTCAGCCTTTGGAAAGATATTGATTGGCATTGAGGGCAAAGAAAAAGATAAGGCCAAACTAATAAAGCATTTAAATAAATCTGGAACTATTTTTACAGAAGAAACCTCTAATAAAGCTTATAAAGACTTCCTAAAATAAAAGATTAATACTTTAATCTAAATTTAATTGAAAAAAGCTCGTCACTAGGATTCTTCCATGGCTCTCTGAATAGCTCGGATTGAGATCTATCATCTTCTTCATCATAAATACGCCCCCCTTTTGAATATACCAAAAATAGGTATGATAATGGCGCAAGCTCATATTTATATCTAATTTGAAATGAAGCTACTCCAGTATCAAACTCGTTAACTAAATTATTCCCTTTATAAAGGTAGCCATCAGAGTCTGAAAAAATACTAACAGGGTTCTCTGCTTTCAGAGCAACAAACTGACTTTTAAGTCTGATTTCATGCTTGTTATTTCTAAACCAATTAAGATCAAAGCTTAGAGTATCTTGTCTTGAATCATATGAAGCAAGGTTATTACTATCTTGCCATATTAGCCATTCGCTCTCTTTCCTTATTCTATATTGAGCATTAATCTTTAAATTATCACTTGGAAATATTGAGCCTGCTATTTTGTAAAACTTTCTGCTGTATCCATCTGATTCCCATCTATCATCTTTGCCTCCTTTGAAAAAACTAACTCTCCAGTCATATGTCCAGAATGAATAGTTTTTAGCCTCAAAGTCTGCTGTGATTCCTAATCTTCTTTTTGATTTAATAAAAGGGTAGACTTGGTCCTTCCTGGTGATAGTAGTATTTTTTCCAGAAGATCTGAAATTAAAATCTAATTGAAATTTAGAATTATCTTTGAAACTAAATGAATTTTTTTGATCTAAGCCTATTGGGTTCGAGTTGCCTTCAGTATCAGCATCATAGTTTAGATCAATCCCATTATCTATTTGTTTTAATTTAGAGTCATTATGAAATTCATTAAGTTTTCTTCCACCCCCAATACCAAAATGAATCCAATCCCTTCTTTTTAAGTAACCAAAATCATTTAATTGAAAATCATCTTCAAAGTATAGGGCGCTACCGCTTATATAAGAAAGATTGCTTGGTAGATATGAGAATTGTGTTCTATATCCAATTGCGTTATTCCCATTTTTTTCTGATGTTAAAAAGTCAGTGTAAGTAATTAATTTTTTTGAATGAACATTGACGTAGTCAATAACATTTACAGTTGATGATTCTCCTGTCATATCGTCCTCAACATTAGTTATCATATAGCCTAATGTCTTATCCCCAAACTTTGATCTTGCTCGCAAAGCATAGTATTTTCTTCCAATTGAATAGTCTTCATCAGCTTCACTTGCAATAAAAACACCAAATTCATTGCTCTTATCTTTTTGGGTAAATCTCAATGCAAAATCAATATCAGAGAAGTTCTTTTTAGATGCTTCACATTCTTCTATATTGGTCTCGTCTGAACACATATAACTTGGGGCTGCGCCAATTCTTCGAGTATTAATTACAGAGTATCTATCGTAATGGCTAATATCAAATAGCGACTGATTTTCATTAAAAAAAGCTCTTTTTTCAGAATAAAAGGTCTCTTGTGCAGAAAAATTAATAACCACATCGTCACTTTCGGCCTGACCAAAATCAGGGTTAATTGCTAAATTTAATTGTTGACCTTTGCCTGTGGTATAAAAAATTTCAGCTCCGAAATCAGAATTTTCTTGTTCTGTTACTGAGTTTTTATTAGCAGATATATATGGAAAAAAAGTAAGCTTGGATTTTGTATAATTATTTATTTCAAGACTATCTAACTCTTGGAAATAGTTATTTCTGGAAGCCATTGTTCCTGCACTGCTCGTCCATGATTGATTTTCTGCACTATAACGCAATGCAGCATAATTAATTTTTCTTAGACCTCCTTCAGGCTGGGTCATCAATGTAATATCCCAAGGAAGAAAGAATTCAGAAACCCAATAACCATCATATTTTTGTGTTTTAGCAACCCAATCTCCATCCCAATCAGTTTTAAAATCTCCTGATTGAGTTTTTATAGCATCAAATAATGAGTCTCCAAGATTAATTGCAAAAATATATGCTTTATTAGCATCTCCATCAAAATCTATATTTATGGAGTTCTTATCACTAAGTGAATTTATCTCATCTCTAAGTGTTTTTCTTGAAAGCATAGATTCATTGTCTTGGAAGTTTTTAAATCCCACATAAATCCCATCTTCATTAGAAAAAATTAAAACAGTTGTATCAAGTTCAGACTTTTTAAGAGTAAAAGGAGAGGTCTCATAAAAATCTTTAATCTCAACTGCGCTATTCCATTGAGGCTCATCAAGAGAGCCATCAATATTCATTGAGCTTGCCCAGCTTACTGTTGGAATAAGAAGCAGAAGTAATGTTTTAAAAATTCTGTGCATAATCTTTTATTTTTTAACTAGTTTAGTCTATAAGATATGAAAACATCTCGTTATTTTCACTAAAAACGAGATTGTATTTAAGATCGTGCATCTCACCAAAATGCATTTCAAAAACCTGGTATTCAAATGCCAGTCCTACCAGCAACGGCTTAATTGACTGCTCATCAAAGGAACTGATAATTCTATCATAATATCCTGATCCATAACCCAGTCTGTATCCATTTGGATCGACTCCAACCATAGGAATAAACATTAAATCAATATTATTTATATCAATGTAATCTGTATTATCAAGTTCTTTTATTCCGAATCTATTTATAGAAAATTTAGATTTATGACAAAGTAAATTAAAGGCCATATTAGTTTCATCAAGCACTTTAGGCATATAAATATTCTTATGAAGATTTGTAAAAGTTTTTACTAAAATATTTGTATTAACTTCATTTCGGAAGGGAAAATACAAGGCAATATTATCAATATCTCTTGTATCAATTATTTCTAGAGCGTGCTTTTGAATTTGCAAACCGAGCTTATTCTTTGATTCGTTTGAGATGGATTGCCCCTGCTCAAAGAGTGATTTTCGTATTTTATTTTTCACCATAAATTGTGCCGAGGCTAACAAACCAAATCACCGCCATGTGTTATACCTGAACCGAAGGGTCAGGTGGTGAATTTCATAACAAATCAGGCTTCCCTATAAAGGTACTGCGCAACAATGCTAGAGGAATATCACCTATTTAATTGTATCGGTTCAAATTTATTAACACATTAGCGAATGAACCAGAATGCTATTTGATTATAAAATATATAGGTATTAAGTAAAAGATTATTTTCAGAGAACAGATTCTATTTTTTCTATCAGTTTTTCAATATCTTGATTGTTGGCAGATGACTGATTGTCATTACTGCTCGGCTTGTTGAGAAGCTTGCTGGCCATACTTAGGCCAGCTATAACAAGGGCATTGTTTTTATCATTAATTGAATCAAGCTCATCATTTAATAATTTTGCCGCATTCATGAGCTGATCTTTCTCTTCAGGAGGACATGCCAAAGTAAGGTCGCGACCAAATATTCTTAATGATAAAGTTTCCATTTCTGACATTATTTGTTCAATTTTTTTATTTGTTTATTTAGAAGGAGCTTGTCTTTTTTCCATTCTCTTTCTCGCTTTATGTAAGAATCTATAATTCCTTTCTGCTCGTCAAATCTCTTTATTAAAGTGTTAATTTTTTCTTCAAGTTTATCTATAGATGAATTATTGCTCTCTGACATATCATAAGTTTAATTGCACTAGAAAGAATTGGAAAGTTTCTTTAATAAAAGAGTAAAATACTGCATGGAAAAAATAATGTATAAAAACAGAAGAAATTCTTTAATAAACCACTTGCCAAAGAATTCGGCACTAATAATCCCTGGCGCAGATTTGCAGTATAGGAATGCAGACTCTTCATATAATTTAAGACAGGAAAGTAGTTTTTATTATTTTTCAGGGTTTTGTGAGCCTTCTTCTTTGATGGTCTTAGTCAATAATGGCAGTAGTATTGATTCTATAATCTTTGTTCCTGAAAAAGATAAACTCAAAGAAATTTGGGATGGTTATAGGGCAGGGCCAGAAGGTGCAGTTAAGGATTTTCTATTTGATCGAGCCTTTGAAAATCATAAATCTGACAGTCTTGTTCCAGAAATTCTTCAAGGACTCGATAAAGTTTTTTACTCTATCGGAAAAAAAAGCGGCTTTGATCAGAAGGTTATCGACTGGACTTGTGCGGCAAATTCTAAAGATAGGCATAGCAGGTCAATAGATATAATAGATGGCTCTTCTTTGGTTGGTAATTTAAGACTTATAAAAGATGATCATGAGATTGAAACAATGAAAAAAGCTTGCGATATATCAGCTCAGTCATTTATTGAAGTTATGAAATCAATAAAACCTGGAGATAATGAGCAAGAGATAGAAGCCTTATTTTTATATGAGTTTGCAAAAAGAGGAGGTAGGTTTCCAGCCTATACACCAATAGTAGCAGGCGGAGAAGGGGCATGCGTTCTCCACTATATTGAAAATGATAAAAATCTTAACAAGACAGACTTAATACTTGTAGACGCAGGCTGTGAATATAAAATGTATGCATCAGATATTACGCGAACATTCCCAGTAGGTGGAAAGTTTTCAGATGAACAATTGCAAATCTATAATGTTGTTCTTAAAGCAAACCTTGCAGCCATAGAAGCTGTTAAAACTGGAAATAATATAATGCAGCCACAAGTAATTTCAGAAAAGGTTATCACTGAAGGACTTATTGAGCTTGGAATTCTCTCAGGAGATCCGGAACAGCTTCATAAAGAAGGAGCTTTTAAAGATTTTTATATGCATAAGGTTGGTCATTGGCTTGGTTTAGATGTTCATGACGTTGGGGACTATATGGAAGGCGATGATTTTATGAAATTCAAGCCAGGCATGGTTACAACAATCGAGCCAGGAATTTATATAAGTAGCTCCATGGATGTTGAAGATAAGTGGAAGGGTATAGGCATTAGAATAGAAGATGATATTCTTGTAACAGAATCAGGGAATATTAACTTAACGGAAAAAGTTCCATCTAATCCTCAAGAAATAGAATCTTTAATGGCATAGGTTATGAATGTTCCAATTATTATTTCTGGTGGGGGGATAATAGGCAATTATATTTCTCTAAGACTTCAAAGAAATAATATACATAATATTATTATTGAAAAATCAGATGGTTCTTTGCCCAAAGGCTCTGGAATCAGAACTGTCACACTTAATGAGAATTCCATACAGCTTCTAAAAGATGTAGGTATTTCTCCATCATTCTCGAAAGTAGAACATATAAATGTATTAGATGGAGAGGGCTCGGGTAAGATCCAATTTGCTGCAAGTGATATTAATGCCGGGAGTCTTTCTTACGTAATCTACTTTAATGAATTGCACTCTCTGACTTCAGAATTCTGTAGAGATAGAACTTATTTTAATAATGAGATAAATACCATACAGAATTTAAATACAGAGTCTGATCCTGAGGTCATCCTAAAAGATGATACGTTTATTAAAGCAAATGTTATTGCAGGATGTGATGGAAGAAATTCAAATGTTGCAAAAATCTCATCCCTTTCTAGTAAATCAGATGACTACTTTCAAACAGCAATTACTTTTATTGTTGAGGCTGATGAAAATAATAAGACCAAAGCCCATCAAGTTTTTTCTGAAAAGGGAATTTTTGCACTTATGCCGGCACCAGACTATCAAGGAACATCTAATAGCTATACAGTTGTTTGGTCTATAAATAATAAAGATCTTAGAGGCAAAGAAATTTCAGAATATGTAACTGCTAATATTGCTTTTTTTGAATCAAAACTCTCCATACAATTGAGACCCATATCAGACATGCTAAGTTTTAGGTTAACCAATCATCATTTTGAAAACTATATCAATGGCTCTGTTGTTCTTCTTGGAGATGCAGCTCATTCAATTCATCCATTAGCAGGCCAGGGAATAAATTTAGGTTTTGCAGACGCGGATGTATTTTGTGAGGAAATTATCAATGCATATAAAAAAGGTATTTCGATTAATGAGAAATCAGTTCTTAAAAGGTATGAAATTAGAAGAAAGAGTATGAATTTATTAATGTTGAAGTCTATGGACTTTTTTGTTGATTTGTTTGGATCAGACAACCTTTACTTAAGACTATTTAGGAATTTTGGACTTTCTTTTGTAAATAAATCGAGATTTATTAAAACTTTCTTTATAAGACAGGCTTCGGGAATAAATAAGATATAGATTATATTTTTTGACCCTTAGCTCTAAGCTCTTTAAGAACTTCGCTTATACCTTTTTTATCTATAATTCTCATGCCCTTCGCAGAAACTTTAAGGTTTACAAATCTATTTTCAGACTCAACCCAAAATTTGTGTGTGTGAAGGTTAGGAAAAAACTTTCTTTTAGTCCTATTTTTAGCGTGGGAAACATTGTTTCCAGACTGTGGTATCTTACCTGTTACTTGACATATTTTACTCATAGAAACGCGATTTTATAGAACACTGGAGAACTTAGCAATACTATTGTGAAACAAATTTACTTATTAAGACATGCCAATTCAGATTGGAGTAGTTTAAATCAGCAAGATTTTGACAGGCCACTAACAAAAAAAGGGATAGAAGAAGCAAGTAAGTTATCTAATTATTTTTATAATCAATCAATCATAGTTGATAAGGTGTTTTGTAGTTCCGCAGAAAGAACCAAGCAAACTTTCGACCTATGCAGCGATGGACTTAAATATCCAATAAGTGAAGCAATCTATTTAGATAAACTTTACTTAGCAAAATCTGATGAAATAATTTCTTTAATTAAAAAATTAAGCAATTCAACTTCATCAATTTTAATAATAGGCCATAACCCAGCAATGCTGGAGATTATTAATGCTCTTTCTGATAGTGAGTCAATTAACTATCCAACATGCAGCTTGGCAGAAATTATTGTTGAAAGTTTATGGAAAGACTTATCTTTAAAAGAATGTAAGTTAAAATCTTTTACTAAACCCATGGAGCTCTAAAAATTGAAAAATATAAAAATTAAGATTATTAATCCTTTAATGGGATCCTCAATTCCTTTGCCTGAATATGAAACAGCGGGTTCAGCAGGACTAGACCTCAGAGCTTGTCTTGACACTAAATTGAATCTTGAGGCTGGTATGTCAAAATTAATTCCTATAGGTTTTGCTATGCACCTAGATGACCCAGAACTTGCTGCAATGGTGATACCTAGATCAGGGTTAGGATCAAAACATGGCATAGTTCTTGGTAATCTTGTTGGACTTATAGATTCAGACTATCAGGGGGAGCTAATGGTTCCAGCATGGAATAGATCAGAACAAGATTTTCAAATTAATCCTGGAGATAGAATTGCACAAATGATAATAGTGCCAGTAGTTCAGGCAAGTTTTGAAATAGTAGACAACTTCACTGAAACACAGCGAGGAACAAAAGGCTTTGGAAGTTCTGGTATAAATTGATTAATTTACTTTTTTTTACCAAATCTTTCTTCAAACTTCTGAACTCTTCCACCAGTGTCAATAATTTTTTGTTTACCGGTATAGAAAGGATGAGAAGCAGATGAGATATCAAGAGGATAGTATGGATATGTTTTCCCATCTTCCCATTCTTTTGTTTGGGTCGTGTCTAGCGTTGAACGAATGAGAAAGTACTTATCAGCACTAGCGTCATGGAATAAAACTTCACGGTATTCAGGATGTATATCTTTTTTCATAATAAAATCAAAATTTGGATGAGAACTATAACAAAAAACAACCTCTTTACAATCAAAAAATGAATATTTTTTACTATGATGTAGCTGTTTCATTGCCTTTAAGGCAATGCTTTACATATAGTTCTGATATAAAAATTAAAAAAGGCACACGTGTATTAGTATCATTTGGAAAAAGAAAGCTAGTTGGAGTGGTTGTAAAAAATTCTAAAAAACCTAATTCTTTAAAAAACACTGGAGCTCTAAAAAAGATTATCTCAATCCTTGATGATTACCCTTTATTCGATAAATCTATATTTGATTCTATATTATGGGCATCAGATTATTATCATCATCCAATTGGAGAGGTCTTTAATAACTTTATTCCAACGGACTTAAGGAAAATTAATAATAAAAAAATTGAAAAAGTAGAAGAGGTTGATAACTACTCTGTAAATGAAGACAACAAACAATTTGAACTTACAAAGGATCAAGAGAAAGCAGTCAAGAAGCTATCAAAATTTGAGGGGTTCTTGCCATCACTACTATACGGCGTTACAGGCTCTGGTAAGACTGAAGTTTACTTGAGGCTTGCTGAGAAATGTATTAAAAGTAATAAGTCTGTATTAATTTTAGTTCCTGAAATCAATCTCACACCTCAGCTTCTATCAAGATTTGAAAATAGATTTAATGGAGAAATTGGCATCTATCATTCAAAACAGACTGCTGCAAAAAGGCTTAAAACTTGGCTCAAGGCTAAATTTGGTGCAATTAAGATAATTGTAGGCACTAGATCGTCAGCGCTTATCCCTTTAAGTAATATTGGTCTAATAATTATCGATGAGGAGCATGATCAATCATTTAGACAATCTGAAGGATTTAAATTTTCTGCAAGAGATTTAAGTATTAAGAGAGCTCAAATGGCTGAAATCCCTATTATTTTGGGTTCTGCAACCCCATCCTTGCAAACGTTAAGGCTTGTAAAAGAAAGCAAGTTTCAAAGAGTTGATATTCTAAGCAGGGTTGATGGAAATAAGCCTCCTAAATTAATTGTTTTAGATATTAATAATAGTCCTTTAAATGGTGGCATAGCTTTGGAAACAATAGATGTAATTCAATCAACAATTGAAAGAAATGAGCAAGTCTTAGTTTTTATTAATAGAAGGGGTTTTGCACCTCTATATCAATGCGGTGGTTGTGGATGGGTTGCAGGATGTAAGTCATGTGATACAAACCTAGTTTTCCATCAATCAAAGAACAGATTGATATGCCATAGATGTGAGTCAGCATATTCTGTAAATGTGAATTGCCCTGCCTGTAATGCTAAAGATTTTCACATGCATGGAGTTGGTACAGAAAGGGTCGAAGAAGTTCTTAAGAAAAGTTTTGCTGGAACTCCAGTAATAAGAGTTGATCATGATTCAACTAAAAAAATTGGTGCCATGGAGGCTATTGTAAATAAAATTCACTCTTCAGATGCAGCAATTTTAGTTGGAACTCAGATGATTGCTAAGGGTCATGATTTTCCTAAGGTAACACTGAGTATTATTTTAAATGCTGATAATGGACTTATAAGTCCCGAATCAAATGCATTAGAAAAGATATCACAATTACTTATTCAAGTTTCAGGAAGAGCTGGAAGAAATAATAATCTTGCAAAAGTTATTATTCAAACTAGATATCCTGATGATATTAATCTTAATAAAATTAAAACCGGGGATTACATGAATTTTGCCTCTCAATGCCTTAGCAATAATCGTAAGATGAATTTACCACCGTATACTCCCTTATGCCTTTTAAGATGCTCATCTCCAACTCAAAAGAGCAATATAGATTTTCTAAATAAAGCTGTACACACATTAACAAACAGGCCAGGTATAAATGTTATAGGGCCTTTGCCGTCATTGGTTTCTAAAGCTAAAGGAAGTTATAGACACCAGGTCTATATTCATGCGTCAAAGAAGACCTATTTAAACAAAGTGCTAAAATTTTTAACAGAAGAATTTGAAAAATGGCCTGAGTCTAAAAAAGTAAGATGGTCTTTTGATTTAGATCCTATAGATCTAGGCTAGATATAAATTTTAATTAATTGACCTGGATAGATTGACTTGTTGTTAAGGCTGTTACTTGCATTAATTTCTTCAACAGTTACTCCAAATCTAATTGCTATCTCTGAAAGAACATCCCCTTTTTGAATCTCATAGGTTACATACCCAGGATCAATATACATAAAGGTATCTGCTTTTGGCTTATCTTTGAAGTAATTATGAATTCCAAGAAAGATAGACCTTGCAATCATTCTTCTGCCTGGCTTCCCTTTTAGCCTTTGAGCATCTTCAGGATTGGTTATAAATCCTGATTCAACTAGAACAGATGGAATATCTATAGATTTGAGCACTCTGAAATCAGCATACTCAACATTCTTTTTATGTATTTTAGTGAATGGATCCCTTTTAAGCTGATCTAAAATTTTAGATCCCAATACCTTACTCTCTGAAATTTTATTTTTATACATTTCAGGATACAAGGCTCTAGCTTTGTCTTCATCAAAATCAATCGCCTTTAGATTTTTTATATCCGCTTGTATTCTTTTCCTTTGTTTTTCAGATAAATTTCTTGCTACTGTGCTTGAGGCCTCATCAGACCATATGAAAACAGAAGCCCCCTTAACTGATGAAAGCCTAAATCCATCAGCATGGATAGAAATAAAAATATCCGCACCATGCTTTCTAGCATTTTGGTATCGATCATTAAGTCCAATTGTTTCATCACCAGCTCTTATCATGATTGGCCTATAACCATAGGTATCTTTTAGAGTCCTCTCTAGTTCTTTTGCAATCAAGAGCGTAATATCTTTTTCTAGTATATTGTTTGGACCAACTGCCCCAGGATACTTTCCGCCATGCCCTGCATCAATAGCTACAACAATGTCTCTAATATTTTTATTAATACTCTTATCTTTTTTGATTAGAAGCTTCAGAAAAATATCTTCTCCAACAATAGTCTGAGAAGGACTTTGCCAATAAACATATTCATATAAATCAATAACAATTCTAGTCAGTTCTCCATCTTGAGAAGCTCTTACTTTTTTAATTGGATAGTTGTGTGGAATATCAACATCACTTTCTAATTCTGCTTGGTTAACCTCTATAACTATTCTGGATGGATTATCTAGGGAGTAAGACCTTACCAAAGAAACCTTTTCTAGTTCAAAACTTATACTAATCTCATCATTACCTATCTCTTTTATTGCATCGAAAGTAATTTCATTCCCTCTAGCAAATAGAGAAACAAAACAAAGTAGTAGAATTTTATTCATAATTGTTTAACCACTGTTGAAAATTATCATCACCTGCAATCAATGAAACCTCTCTTCCCTCAGAGAGGTGGCTAAATACTATCTTAAGATTAAAATCTCTTTTTTGCTGCAGTCTTTCAGGCCATTCAATCAGAATAATTTTCTTTGACTCTATTTTCCTAGATAAATCAAAAATATTTATATCAGCTGATTCGTTAGTTCTATAAAGATCTATATGTAAAAACATCAGGTCATTAAATTCATATTCTTCACAAAGTGTATAAGTTGGACTTTTAACCAAATCATCCCAACCACAGTTTTTAATAATTGACCTTGATATAAATGTTTTTCCAGCTCCCAGATCTCCCTCAAGATGAATTTCTATTTCTTTACAAGAAGATTTAAGAATCTCAGATGCTATTACTGATCCTAGATGATTTGTAGCTGTATCATCCTTAAGTATAAATTTTTTCATTGGTTTAAAAGTTTTCTTATTATAGGTATTAAGCTAGAAGCATTTAAGCCTATTTCTCCAATTTCTTCACTAAATATCCTTCCAGCTTCTGCATGAACTGCAACAGCAATAAGACTTGCATTTTTTTCATCCAGACCTTGAGCCAAAAGAGCAGACAAAAGACCCGCTAATATATCACCTGTACCTCCAGTAGCAAGTTCAGGACCTCCATCCATGCAGATATAACTTTCATTATCTTTTGCAGAATATATTACGGTTTCCATACCTTTTAATATAACTATAGATGCTTTATAGGTTTTAGAAATATTTTCTGCTGCCAAAGTCCTATTTTTTTGGATTTCATTAATAGATTTTTTGAGCAGAATAGCAGCCTCCCCAGGATGTGGAGTCATTAATATGGATTGATCAAGTTTTTTTGTTATATGAGGTACAGAGGCCATTATATGGAGTGCGCCAGCATCAAAAATAAGCTTACAGTTATTACTATTCTTTAAAATCTCGTTGAAAATAGCATCAGTAGCCATAGTTTTATAAATACCTGGACCATATAAGATTACATCTTGATCTTTAATATCAATCTGTACATTAATGTCATTGCCCATATTGATGCCAGCTGTCATTACTTCAGGATTCCTTGAAAGAGCTGCCTTAACATTTGATTTATCCGTAGTGAGCTTTACCAAGCCTGATCCACAAAATAAACTTGTCTCAGATGCAAGAATTCCAGCACCACCCATTCCAGCCGATCCAGCACATATAAATACCTTTCCAAAATTACCCTTATGACTATCTTTTGGTCTTTTAGGTAAAGAATTTTGTAATTGTTTAAAATTAAAGCTTTGTGGCATGAAAAAATGTAATTAGATTAACTTATATTAGATGCTATAAATTTATTCCTCTAAGAAATAACCAATTCTATCAGAATGAAATGAGCCCATAAAAATCTTTCCATTGTAAGGAATTGCGATTGTTGGTAATCCAAAGACTGTTTTAGAAAAAGAATAAATAGCTGTTCTTTTTAAAGTCTCATCATTCAATTGGTGAACAGAAAAGGGCAGAGAACAGTTTGTTTTTTCTGCGCAGTCACCAAAGTCATTTGCTTGCAAATCTAGAGAAGTTAACCAAATAGAGTTATCTTTTAAAAAAATGTTATCAGGACTTTGAATAAAATAACTACCTTTTTTTATCTTATTATCAAGATCATAAACAGATAGGTTGTCTCCTTGATTATAATTAACATAAAGAAGCCCAGCTCTTTCATTAAGGAGTATTCCATTGGGACCACTCCCATCAGTTCCTTCTATTTTTGTAAAATTATCTCCATTCCATAACACTATGTGGCCTGAGATGCTTTTGAAAAGTGAGTTCATTAACCACTCTTGCATTGTTATTGTTCTCTCATACATATGTGATGCATAAAACGAACCATCGGTTTTGAGAGCTATATCGTTAAAATAATACTTATCCGGAACTTTAATGCATCCTTTCCAGACCATATCCCATGAAAAACCATTTTCTTTGAGCTCAAACATTTCAATTGATTCAAATGGAGAATGATTGATAACAGCTAGTTGATATTTTCCTTCATTATTTTCTACAAGGTCTATTCCGTGAGGATTAAATATATCAGCCTCATTTCTTAGGCAAGAAGGATCTCCCCATGAGTTATCTTCAAAAGTTATTTTCGGGACTATTTTTTCATAATTACTCATGTTCATCAAAGCAAAGTAACCAGGCGCATGTTCTGCATAAGGACCAATCCCTCCAAACTCAGAAATAAAGAAAAATTTATTATCAGGAGTAATCACAATATCTTCTGGATTAGAAAAACCACAAATGACTTTAATAAGGCTATCTGATTCACATTTACTTATATCTTTCTGTGGGCCTATGTAATCAGTTGAAACTACTGTAAGTGAAATAAATAAATATAATATTGAAATTGGAATTGTTATTTTATAATAATGTTTTATAAATATTTCAAATGCTTTTGCAGCATTTTCAGGGAATAGAGTTAGCCAAACACCTTTTAAAAATGATAACAGGCCCATGATTATAAAAATTATTGACCATAGTCTATCCGCCCAGTCGGGTTGAAGGAAACCAACAAAGAACAAAGCAGTTCCAATAAGGATAGCTAGATAACCAGTATTTTTAAGATTATTAAAAAGGTATATACGAAGGTTTATGTAAAGAGGCTTAATTAAAACTAACACACCACAGATTAAGAAAAAGAATGCCAAGTAGTAGTTCATAAATTAATCTTTATATAAATGCTCCTTAATAATACTAACAAGTTCTAAAGGCTTGTCCAATGGAACATGGTGAGCAGCACCAGGAACCTCTCTAAAAGACATAATGTCACCATAGGTATTTTTGATATTCTCTAAGATATTTCCAGAAGTTAATAAGCTATCTTTGCCGTGTATAAATATTGCAGGACACCCAAATGAAAATGTATAGCCAAATAGCCTCTCTAGACTGCTAAACATTACATCATCAAATTTCCATCTCCATCCTTCACCATTATTTTTAACAGAATATTCAGCAATATATCTTAAATACCAATCATTTAGACAATCTTGTTTAGGCATCAATCTGAATCTTTTTATAATATCTGTCTTATCTGAATAGTACTTAATCATCCTAAGCGGGGAAGAGTGCTGACTTGGATCATAATCAGGAGGTCTTATAAAAGTATCAATAATAATAATGTTGTTTATTAGATCTTTTCTTTCAGATGCAACATAGCCGGCAACATGACCACCTAAAGAATGGCCAATAATAAATATATTTGTGATATTTTTTTTAGTTTTTTCTTTTTCAATAACAGAGACAATACATTCTCCAAAATCCTTAATAGCATATGAGTCTCTGAATGAGGAATCACCCATGCCAGGGAGATCTATTGCTACTATATTTGAACAATCTCTAAAGTGAGGTGCAATGGGATCCCACCATTTTTTATGAGCAC
Source organism: uncultured SAR86 cluster bacterium (assembly GCA_905478035.1). GTDB lineage: Bacteria > Pseudomonadota > Gammaproteobacteria > Magnimaribacterales > D2472 > SCGC-AAA076-P13. The sequence continues at coordinate 59,036 of CAJQGX010000001.1, forward strand.
CTGTTCCATGAATTAGGACTATTAGGTCCTTACTTTCATTTTTAGAATCCCAGCTTGAGTAAGATATATCTCCACGTGGATTCTTAATTATATCTGAGCTAGGCTCATCTTTTATAGCATCTTTGAACCACTGTGGTGCGTGAATAATATCTTGATTAAGATTGTTAGTTATTTCCATAAACAGTATTCTAAGCTATAAAAAATAAAAATATGAATAAACTTAACTTAACTCCAGCAGCAACTGTTCTTGTACTCAAAGATTCATCTCATGGGATGGAAGTTCTCATGGTAAAGAGGTCTAGTAGACCTCCTTTTGGTGACTTGTTTGTTTTCCCCGGAGGAAAAATTGATCACAGCGATTTTAATAATAAAATAGAAGATTTATGTGAAGATATAACTGATAAAGAGGCATCAATAAAGCTTGGTTTGGATTCAGGCGGTCTCGCATACTGGGTAGCTTGTATAAGAGAGTGCTTTGAGGAAGTTGGCATTTTGCTTGCAAAAAAAAGGAATGGCGAAGACCTTGATTTAGATGGATCAGATAAAAGTAAGTTTCAGAAATACAGAAAGATGCTTCTTAATAACGAAATTGATCTATATAAAATTTGCTCAGAAGAAGATCTAATTTTAATGCCTCAACAGATAGCTCCTTTTTCACATTGGATTACACCTGAGATTGAAACAAGAAGATTCGATACTCGTTTTTTCATTGCCTATTTGCCTAATAATCAAACCGGAGAACATGATGGTAGTGAGCTTATAGACAGTGTCTGGATTTCTCCAAAAAAAGCACTTGAGAAATCTCGTTCTGGAGAAATGCCAATGATAATGCCAACAATAAAAAACCTTGAACAATGTGCTCAATTCGACCTAGGCTCTCAACTTCTAGAAAATCAAAAAGGCCTATCAAATGAAGATATTCCCCCAATTTTACCTAAATTTTTTAAAGAGGATGGTGAGTGGAGAGGCTTACTCCCTGGTGATAAGGGGTATGAGGACCGTTAAATAATATGAGTTTAATTACAAAAATAACTGCTCCTAATCCAGGTGTTTTCACCGGAGGCGGGACTAATACTTATCTAGTTGGAAAAAATGATTTGACCCTTATTGATCCTGGGCCAAATATTTCTGAGCATTTGGATGAAATAATAAAAGTAGCAGATGGAAGGATAAAAAGAATTTTTGTTACCCATACTCATACCGATCATTCACCAGGCGCACTACCTTTATCTAAAATTCTAAATGTCCCAATGTATGGTAGGTTGGTAGATGGAGAGTCATCATGGGAAGACGAAACATTCGTTCCAGATATTGTATTAAATGATAAAGACATTATTGAAACAGAAGAATATACAATCGAAGTCATTCATACTCCTGGACATGCATCCAATCATTTATGCTTTTTAATAAAGGATACTAAATGCCTTATAACCGGTGATCATATTATGGATGGATCTACTGTTGTAATAGGGCCACCTGATGGCAATATGACAAGTTACATTGATTCTTTAGAAAAGTTACAAGATTATGATATTGATTACTTTGCACCTGGACATGGCAATGATATTCATGAACCAAAAAAGACAATTCAATCAATTATTAGGCATAGGTTAGCACGAGAAGGAAAAGCTTTTAGAAGACTGAAGGAAGCCGGAACTTCATCCCTAGATGAATTAACAAAACTTGTCTATGACGATGTATCTGAAAAGCTTCATCCTATAGCAAGATATAGTTTAGAAGCACACCTTTTAAAGCTTATCGATGAAAAAAAGGTTAAGAAAGATAAGAATTTATTCGAAGTAGTTTAATCTTTGTTCTTCTTTAGGATCTTCTCTTCTATGGCTTCTATGTCTATATCATCAATTGAATCAACTCCATCATCAGGCAGTTTCTTCACTTCCTTATCAATTTTAAGATCTATAGATGAATCCCCAAAATCAAAAGTTAGCTCCCTTACATTTTTCGAAATAGTATCATCAACACAGTCATCTTGATCATATGACTCTCTCGTCTCACCTTTATCATTAATGGGATAAGGTCTTTGAGGTGGTGGCATCTGCAAGCATTTAATAGTCGCCGCTGGAGAATAATAGTCAGTATCTGAATAAAGCTTGTCTAGTTCTTTTGGTGATATGGAGCACCCACTAAATCCTAATAAAAAAAATATTACTAAAAACCCTCTCATAGACTCTGTTTATTTTCTATCAAAGATTCAACTACAGAAGGATCAGCAAGAGTAGTAGTATCTCCTAAATTAGATAACTCATTTTCAGCTATTTTCCTAAGGATTCTTCGCATAATTTTTCCTGATCTGGTTTTTGGTAAACCTGGTGCATTTTGAATAAGATCTGGTTTGGCAATAGCGCCAATTTCTTTTGAAACAAACTGTTTTAACTCAGAGCTAAAATCATCACTAAATACCTCACCTATCATTAATGTAACAAAGGCATATATTCCTTGCCCTTTAATTGGATGTTCAAAGCCAACAACTGCTGCTTCTGCAATTTTTGGATGAAGCACTAAGGCGCTTTCTATCTCTGCTGTTCCAAGCCTATGACCAGAAACATTGAGAACATCATCAACCCTTCCAGTTATCCAGTAATAGCCGTCTTCATCTCTTTTTGCACCATCTCCTGTAAAGTAGATATCTTTGTACATTCCAAAGTATGTATCAATCATTCTCTGATGATCTCCATAAATACTTCTAATTTGACTTGGCCATGACTGCTCAATAACCAAATTTCCTGCGTTAGCACCCTCTAAGGCATTTCCATTTTCATCATAAAGAGCTGGCTTAACTCCAAAGAAGGGGAGAGTTGCTGAGCCTGGTTTCGTTGGAGTTATTCCCGCTATTGGAGAAATTAATACTGAACCAGTTTCAGTCTGCCACCAAGTATCAATAACCTCACATTTAGAATTTCCAACAACACTATAGTACCAATCCCAAGCTTCGGGGTTGATAGGCTCTCCTACAGTTCCTAACAACCTTAGACTCCCTCTTTTTGTTTTTTTAACAGGTTCATCGCCCTGAGCCATCAATGCTCTTATAGCAGTTGGAGCTGTATAAAAAATACTTATATTGTGTTTATCACAAATTTCCCAGCATCTTGATGCTGAGGGATAGGTTGGGACTCCTTCAAACATGAGAGTTGATGCTCCATTTGAAAGAGGGCCATATAAAATATAAGTGTGTCCAGTAATCCAGCCAACATCTGCAGTGCACCAATACTTATCTTCGGGCTTTATGCCAAAAAGATATTTAAAACTTATATGAGCGCCCAAAAGATAGCCTGCTGTTGTGTGAAGAACACCTTTAGGTTTTCCTGTTGATCCTGATGTGTAGAGAATAAAAAGAGGATCTTCTGAATTCATTGGTTCGGGATCACAAACATTAGAGACATTTTTTACAAGATCCTCATACCAAACATCTCTATCCTTATTCCATTCTATTTCTCCACCAGTTCTCTTAACAACAAGAGTATTTTTGACATTTGGACAGCCTAGCAAGGCCTCATCAACATTTAACTTTAATGGAACTTTTTTACCACCTCTCAGGCCTTCGTCAGCAGTAATTACAATTTTACAATCAGCATCGAGAATTCTGTCTTTTAATGATTCAGGAGAAAAGCCACCAAAAACAACAGAGTGAACAGCTCCAATGCGAGTACAGGCAAGCATCGCAAACGCAGTCTCAACTATCATAGGCATATATATACATACTCTAGAGCCTTTTTCTACACCAAGACTCTTCAAGACATTAGCAAATTTACATACCTCATTATGAAGCTCTTGGTAGGTGAGCTCCCTAGAGTCAGTTGGATCATCTCCTTCCCATATCAATGCTATTTTATTTGCGTCATTCGCTAAGTGCCTATCAATACAGTTTACGCTGATATTTGTTTTACCACCTTCAAACCATTTAGCATCACTAAACTCATTATTATGAGTAGTTTTAAAATCTTCAATCCAGCTTAAGTTTTCTTTTGCAAGCTCTTTAAAAAAAAGCGCAGGATTTTCTATAGATTGTTTATAGAGCTCTTGATACTCACCAAAATCTTTAATAAATGGATTAGATGAATGCTTAGGCTCATAAATCTTTTGAGACATGCTTAAATGATTGAGGGTTGAGGATTAATAAAGTTCTTGCCCTTAGGATTAGACATTATTTTTGTAATAAGTGATTCATAATCACTCTCATTAGATTCTAAGTTGATGTCTGCTGCATTGATTATTAAAAGTGGAGCTGAGCTATAGTCTAGAAAAAATCTTGAGTAAGCATCATTTAATCTTTCTAAATATTCCAGAGTTAAATATTGCTCATTAATATTACCCCTCTTTGTAATCCTATCTTTAAGCACATCAATGGGAGCCTGAAGGTATATCACTAGATCAGGGGTAGGAGCATCCAAGGTGAGATGGTCATAAACCTTATCATATAAATCCATTTCTTCATTTGACAAGGTAACTTCAGCAAACAATCTATCCTTTTCTATTAAAAAATCTGCAACCCTAACTGTTTCAAAAAGACTTCTTTGTTTAAGATCTTGAATTTGTTGCATTCTTTGGAATAAGAAGAAAAGCTGGGTGGCTAAAGCTGATTGACTTGGGTTCTTATAAAAATTTTTGAGAAAAGGGTTCTCTGCAGGCTGCTCTAAAAATGAGTCATAATTAAATGTTTCTGCTATTTTATTTGCAAGAGTCGTTTTTCCAACACCTATCGGCCCTTCGATTGCGATATATTTTGGAAGTGGAGCTTCTTTAATAGCTGGGTTCATTTATTACGTATAGTTTTTATCCTAGATTATCTTAACTCTCTATAGAATCCAAATATTTTGGCAGATTCTTCATCATTTTTTTCATTCATTTCAGCAATAATAGTGCCTCTAAGCGAATCATCATTTTTCTGAAAATCGGTCCACCATTTTCCAATACCACTCTTATCTCCTGCAGCTCTTTCCCTGACTAAAAGGAAATCATATGCAGCTCTGAATCTTGGATGTCTAATAGTCTTGTATGGTTGACTTCCAATTCTGCTATGGAGTTTCAATTGAAGGACCCAAATATCTTTTATATAGCTTGAAAACTTTCTTGGTATAGCTGTAATTTTTTGTTGTTCTCTTAATACACCATCCATGGATCGAAAGAATTTTCTTATGTTAATCTCCCCATTTTTAGAACATTTTTTTAACAATGATGGCCATAATAGTGCTGCCATAAGAAAGCCTGGCGTAATTGACTGTTGATTTTTAACTCTATCATCTGTATTTCTTAGTGCATGTATCATTACACTGCTTGCAAAATCATTTCTGTTTGGATCAGAAAGTATTAGATATTTATTCAAATGAAATGAGCATAGTTTTTCGAAGTTTTTCTCACCCATGCCATTTAAAAATATTTTACAAAATTCATCGAATAGCCTGGCATTAGAAATACTAGATAGTAAATGACCTTTGTCATATATAGCATCCTTAACTAAGTTATCAATTTTAAAATTTAATTTATTACTGAATCTTATAGCTCTTAAGCTTCTAACAGGATCTTCTTCGAACCTTCTCTGTGGATCACCAATAGAAACAATAATCTTTTTATGAATATGCTTTAAGCCACCATTATGATCCTCTATTTTCTTAGTAACTGGACAGTAGTAGAGAGCATTAACCGTGAAATCTCTTCTATGACAATCCTGTTCTAAGGTGCCCCAATTATTATCCCTAATAATTTTTCCAGTTGAGTCTGTTACAAGGTTTTCACCATCTTCTTTGTCCCCGCCAGATCTAAATGTCGCTACCTCTAATAACTCTGTTCTATTAAAAACGTGAACTAGCTTAAATCTTTTACCAATGATCCTGGACGCTTTAAAGGTCTTTCTAACTTGTTCTGGGGTAGCATTAGTTGCTATATCAAAATCTTTGGGTTCAATTCCAGTTAATGCATCGCGGACACATCCTCCAACGAGATAAGCCTGATAATTATTTTTTTGTAGATCCTTGACGACAGATATAGCAAATTTACTTATCTTGTTATTATCTATCAAATCTATTTATGAGTTTTTTTATTAAAGTGATTTAGCCATTTAGCTGTTTTTCTTTAATTTCGTCAAGTGTTTTGCAGTGTATGCAATGAGTAGCAGTTGGCCTTGCTTCAAGTCTTTTTACACCAATTTCATCTCCACAAGATTCACACCAACCATAATCATCTTGTTTAATTTGTTCAATAGAAATGCCTATTTTACTTATAAGTTTTCTTTCTCTATCTCTAGTTCTTAATTCAAATGCAAATTCTTCCTCTTGTGATGCCCTATCAACTGGGTCTGCATATGTCTCACCTTTTGTTCTTAGATGATCAAAGGTTTTTTGCATTTCATCTTTAAGGTGCTCTTTCCATAGAAGAAGAACAGCAACAAAATGTTTTTTCATTGCAGCACTCATATATTTTTCACCTTTCTTTGACTTATAAGCAGCAATTTTTGATTTATTATTTGCTATGGTTGCTTTCTCAACCTTCTTTGCTGAAACTTTTTTCGCTGGAGCTTTTTTAGCTACTACCTTTTTCGCTGGAGCTTTTTTAGCTACTACCTTTTTCGCTGGAGCTTTTTTAGCTACTACCTTTTTCGCTGGAGCTTTTTTAGCTACTACCTTTTTCGCTGGAGCTTTTTTTACCGTCTTAGATTTTTTTTCAACCATGTAGGAATTTATAAATTTTTAGGGTGGAGAAAATATCAGATACTGAAGAAATTAGCTAGCTATTTTTCAATTTATTTAATACTTCTGCATAGCCATTACCGGTTAGTCTTGGCCCAAAGGTCTCAACAACCTTCGAAGATGCATAGTTTGCAAATTCAGCACACGTGCTAATGCTATTTCCCTGAAGATAGGCATGCATAAATGATCCAGCAAACATATCTCCAGCTCCATTGGTATCTATTGGAGTAATTTTCTCTGCAGGAGCAAGTTGTTCACCACCATTTTCTATAACAACACTTCCTTCTGCTCCTTTAGTAATAGCAGTCATATATGATTTATTTTTATAAAAAGTTACGGCTTCTTCTAGGGTTTCTTTCCCAGAGAAGGCAATAGCCTCATCATCATTACAAAAAACCATATCTAGTCCATAAGATTCTATTAGATCAAATTTATCTTTAAAGCCATGAACGATTCCTGCATCCGATAGTGATAAAGCTTTTTTTACATCCTTGTCCTTAAGGTGTTCAAGGACAGAAATAACAGCATTAAAGTTATCGTCACTCGTTACCATATAGCCCTCAATATAAAAAATCTTTGAATTTTCAACTACATCAAAATCTATATCTGATTTACCAAGAAACGCACTCACGCCAAGCATGCTACTCATTGTTCTTTTTGCATCAGGAGTTACTAATATTAAACATTTACCAGTAGGCTCTTCTGTATTTTCAGAGCTAACTCCAATATGCTTTACGCCTGCTGATCTAAGGCTTTCAAGATAATTTCTTCCATCCTCATCATCGGAAACTCTACAAACATGATGACAGTGTGATCCATAGTTTGCTGCAGCAACCAATGAATTTGTAGCAGATCCACCACAGTCAGAAATAGATTCCGCTCCCAT
>CAJQGX010000002.1 GCA_905478035.1 uncultured SAR86 cluster bacterium
ATGTTAGCTGAAGCTCCATCTAGTTTTGGTGATCCAGGTATTCTTCTTCCATCGATTAGAACAAGAGTTCTACCAGCTCCAAGACCTCTCAGACTAACTTGAGCCTGTGATCCAGCTGATGAACCTGAACGTTCGTAGAATGAACCTGCTATATTAATAGGTAAATCTCTTAAGACTTCAGCTATTCCTAGGTCACCTGTTCTTGCAATTGACTCTTGAGTAATTACAACAACTGGCTGTGCGCCCGTGAATTCTGAACTCTCAATACGAGAACCCGTGACTACTACATCTTCTACATCACTATCATCTTCATCTTGAGCTATTACAGCTGGCGCGACGAAAACAAAGCTTAATAGAAAAGCTAATAGATACTTATCTTTATTAAACATACATTTCCCCTGTAGTTAAAATTAAATTAATAGTTAAAAAAACCCATATAAACAAGCCCTTATAACTAAGTGTGACAATTGTGACACAAAATTTAATCAAAATACTACTAATTTATAGAAATATTTTACTCATCTATAATTTTTATATGTAAATATAAATAATTAATATGATGTCAAAAACTAAATATATACATAAATATTAAAAAAATAAGTAAATATTCTTTTACAATACTGATTCTGTAATTTTAAATAAAAAAAGATATGTTACTTAAAAATAAAAAAATATTGATATCGGGTTTGGCAAATAAATACTCAATTGCAGCAGGTATAGCAGCAGCAATGCATAGAGAAGGTGCCGAACTTGCATTTACTTATCAAAATGAGAGACTTTTAAAAAACCTTAAACCACTAGCTGAGTCATATGAATCATCAATTTTAATTGAGTGTGATGTTTCATCAGATAAATCTATTAATAATTCATTTACTGAACTCAAAAAGCATTGGGGTTCTTTCGACGGACTCGTTCATTCGATTGGCTTCGCTCCTGCAGATCAGTTAGAAGGTAATTTTGTTGATGTAACTACTAGAGAAGGATTTAAAGTAGCTCATGACATTAGCTCATATAGTTTTACTGCATTAGCTAAAGCAGCTAAACCTATGCTTAATGATAATTCAGCACTTTTAACATTAACCTATTTAGGAGCAATGCAAACAATGCCAAATTACAATGTCATGGGTCTTGCAAAAGCTAGCCTTGAGGCAAACACAAGATTTCTTGCTGCTTCAATGGGACGCGATGGCGTTAGAGTGAATGCTATTTCAGCCGGACCAATAAAAACATTAGCTGCATCAGGAGTAAAAAACTTTAGAAAAATGTTGAGTCAACATTCAGCAAGAGCTCCACTTGGAAGAACAGTAACTACTGAAGAGGTGGGAAATGTTGCAGCATTTCTCTGTTCGGATTATGCAAGCGGGGTTACAGGAGAGATAACCTATGTTGATGCCGGTTTTAACACAGCAGCTATGCCACTTCATGAGATCGAAGATTAATATTGAGTTTATATAATAAATATATCCTTCCTAAGTTTTTAAACTGTGCTTGTGGCTCTAAGCCAATAAATTATCAAAGACAAAAAGTAGTGCCTCTAGCCTCTGGACTAGTTTTAGATGTTGGGATTGGTACTGGTTTAAATATTCCATTTTACAATAGTGAAATAATCGAAAAGGTTATTGGTATTGATCCTTCTGAAGAATTATTAGATCTAGCTAAAAATCTTAGCAATGCATGCCCTGCTCATGTTGAACTTGAAATTGGAAGTGCCGAGTTAATAGCCTATCCTGACAATTACTTTGATACAGTTTTAGTGACTTATACCATGTGTACTATTCCTAATATACATATTGCTATTCAAGAAATGCGACGTGTGCTTAAACCAGATGGTAAATTAATTTTTTGTGAGCATGGGCTTGCTCCAGATATTAAAGTAGCAAAATGGCAGAATAGAATTGATCCAATTTGGGGTAAGATAGCTGGCGGCTGCCATCTTAATAGAGATATACCTAAACTTATTAAAACTGCAGGTTTCTCTTTAGAATCAATGGATCAAATGTATCTACCCAGTACGCCTAAATTTGCTGGATATAATTATTGGGGTTTTGGAAAAAAATGAAAACTCCTGTTGTAATTGGTATTGGCTCCATTCAACAAAAAGATTCATTTGAAATGCTTGATGAGGCTTTAATTCTAATGGAGAAGGCAACTCATAAGGCAATAAAAGATACAACCAATAACAAGATTGTAGATTACATAGATCAAATACAGATACCTAAAGGGTATTGGAAATATAGAGATCCAGGTAAATGGATAGCAAACAGAAATAATATTAAATCTGCAAAAACTAGTGTTACTAAGATTGGTGTGCTGCAACAAAACTTAATTAATTCTGCATGCAAAGATATAGCTGATGGAAAAATTAGAGCATCTCTTATAGTTGGTGGTGAAGCGAGATATAAAAAGATATTAGCTTTAAAAGAAAAAAAAGATTTCATAGAAACTGAATTAAATACTAATCCTGATTTTTATGTAAAAGCTGATCATGAGCTTCAAATTCAGGAAGAACAAGATGAGCTTGGTTTGATGGCGGTTGGGTATTATGCAATTCTAGAAAGCGCATATAGAGCAAGAAATAAATTATCAATCCAAAAACATAAAAAAAAGATTGGTGAAATGTATGAGGCATTTTCTAAGATAGCAGAGGCAAACCCAGATGGGTGGCTGGATAAAAAAATATCCTCTAGAGATATTATGGAGGCAAGTAAATCAAATCCGCTTCAATCATTTCCTTACAATAAACTTCACTGTACTAGCTGGAATGTTAATCAAGCATCAGCAATGATTATATGCAATGAAGATGTTGCTGATCATCTTGGCATACCAATAGATAAAAGGGTTTACCCTCTTGCCTCATCTGAAACAAATCATATGATTGCAACAATTCAGAGACCAAGTTTGGGTAGATCACTTGGATTAAATTTGGCGGTAAAATTTATCAAAGATATTTGTAAAGATAATAATATTAAACCTAATCTATATGAGCTTTACAGTTGCTTCCCTATTGCAGTTCAAATGTTTAGTGATTCTTTGGGGCTGAGCACAAAACAAACTAAAACAGTAACTGGAGGAATGTCTTTTGCTGGAGGCCCTTTAAATAACTATGTGATTCACTCAACAGTAAAAGTACTAAATGAGATTAGAGATAATCATTCTAAAATTGGTCTGGTTACAGGAGTCTCTGGAATGATGACAAAACAATCATTAGCTCTGTGGGCAAAAAAACCACTTATTAACTTTATTACAAAAGACGTGACTGAAGACGCTCAATTAAATGAAGCGCCTATTCCAATGTCAAAAAAAATTGAAGGTAAGGCTACAATTTTAGGCTATACATTTTTTCATGATGATAATAATAATTTAAAAGCTGTTATCTATAGTGAGGATTCCCAAAAGAAAAGAAAAGTACTAATATCTAATGATAAAGAAATTCTAAAAAGCATGGGAGAAGAAGAATGGGTTGGAAAAAAAATTTCATTCAAAGGAAAATATTTAGTTTCGTAGTTATATTTTTATTAATATCAAATCTATCTGCATCCGTAGATAATAGTATAGGTAAGCATAAAGAACATTTTTCAAATATAGCGCTGCAGATATGGGATAATGCTGAACTTGGCTATCAGGAAATAGAGAGCTCAAAGCTTCTTTCTGATGCTTTAGCAAAGGAAGGATTTACAATAAACAAATCAGTAGCTGGCATCCCTACTGCTTTTACTGCTGAGTATGGTTCTAAAGGTCCTGTCATTGCAATACTAGGTGAGTTTGATGCCCTACCTGGATTAGCTCAAAGCAACTCACCATTCAAAGATGTCATAAATAACAAAACTGGAGCTGGACATGCATGTGGCCACCACCTCTTTGGTGCAGCTTCAGCTTGGGCTGCAGTAAGTGTTAAAGAATGGCTAGAAGAAAATAATATTGAAGGAAGAATAAGATTTTATGGAACACCGGCTGAAGAAGGTGGATCTGGAAAGGTTTATATGGCTCGAGAAGGATTGTTTGAAGATGTAGATATTGTTCTTCACTGGCATCCTGATGATGTAAATTCTGCAAATTCTAAAACTTCAAATTCCAATAAATCAGGAAAATTTACCTTTAAGGGGATTTCAGCTCACGCTGCAGGCTCTCCAGAACTTGGGAGATCAGCTTTAGATGGAGTCGAAGCTATGAATATGATGGTTAATATGATGAGGGAGCATGTTCCACAAGAATCAAGAATGCATTATGTTATTACCAAGGGTGGACTTGCTCCAAATGTGGTTCCTGATTTAGCAGAAGTTTACTATTACGTTAGACATCCAAAAATGCAAATGGTCGAAGAGCTTTTTGAAAGAGTCGTAAAAGCTGCAAATGGAGCAGCTGAAGGCACAGAAACAACAATGACTTATGAAGTCATGCATGGAAATTATTCTCTATTGCCAAATGATGTAATACAAAAAAAAATGTATTCAAATTTAAAAATGCATGGAGGTATTACATATTCAGCAACTGAAAATGAATATGCTAAAACAATTTATAAAACTTTTATTAAGCCATCAAGCGTAATAGGCTCTCAGGAGACTGTTAGTCCTTTTAAAACATCACATAGTTATGGCTCAACTGATGTGGGAGATGTGAGTTGGCTTGTACCAACAGCAGGAGTAAGAACTGCAACTTGGGTTCCTGGAACTGCATCACATTCATGGCAAGCGGTAGCATCTGGTGGAACATCAATTGGCATAAAAGGAGCTGAGCTTGCTGCAAAAACTATTGCTTCAACGGCTATAGATATTTTTAAAGATCAATCATTAATAGTATCTGCCAAAGCTGAACTTCAGAGCAGAATTGGTGAAGACTTCGAATATAAGGCATTACTAGGTGATAGGAAGCCACCATTAGATTATAGGAAAAATTAATTATTGAATTGAAACAGCAGCGTTAGGCCTTCTTAAATCTGCATAGCCATATCTAACTCCATCAATAATATGAATACTTTGAGTGCTTCCCATAGTCTTATTTGGCTCAGGGTTATGTCCAATCGCATCAAGTTTTTTCACAACATCACTGCTCATAGTTGTCTCATAATCTAAACCTTTATAGGGCCAGTCTTTATGAATTCTTGGTAGCATTGTCGCGCTGCCAATATTAAGATCGAAATCTATTACTCCTGAGATAACTCTTAATATTGCTGCAGGAATATATGAACCACCAGGCGACCCAGTTACTAACATCAACTCATTCTCTTTATTGAATACCATGGATGGCGCCATGGTACTCATAGGTCTTTTACCTGGTTCATATCTATTACCAGGACTTCCTACTCTTCCATTTACAGATTTATCACCATATCTATAAGCAAAATTATTCATTTGATTATTCATCAATATGCCTGTTCCTGGAATGGTAACCCCCGAACCAAATGAGTAACCTAAAGTATATGTATTAGAAACAGCGTTACCATGCTTATCAATTATAGAATAATGTGTTGTATCTCGACTTTCATTAAGAACCTTTAATGGTTTAATTTTTGAACTTGGAGTGGCTTTTTTTGAATTAATATCTTTTAAAAATTCTTTTGTCCTCTTTTGAGACAGGAGTTTGTCTATAGGTACGTTAAAAAAAGATGGATCACCAATATAATGGGAACGATTGTTATGACCTCTTCTTAAAGCCTCTGCAATTAAATGATATGTAGGTGTTGAGTTACTTTTGTATTTCTTAAGATTAAAATTATTGAGAATATTTAAAGACGTTAGCAATACTACCCCTCCGCCGGATGGAGGGCCAGCTGTAACAACTAGATTTTCTCTATAACGTACCATTATTGGAGGTCCACTATTAACTTTATAGTTTTCAAAATCTGACTCTTGAAGGAATCCATTATTTCTCTTCATTGCTTTTAAAAACTTTTGTTGTATTTCACCTTTATAGAAACCATCCACGCCATTTTTAGCAATAATTTCAAAAGTATTGGCTAAGTCATCTCTTATCATTCTAGTGCCAACAGCAATTGGCTTTCCATTTGAAAAATAAATTCTTTTTGACTCATTGTCTTTAAGTAATTGCGGTGTACTTTCAATAGCCTTATTTAAATCATAGCTAACAATAATTCCTTCTCTGGCCTGTTTGATGACTGGTTCTAAAATTTCTTCAAGTGTTAGAGATCCAAAGTTTCTATGAGCATCCAGAAGCCCTGCGACAGTCCCTGGAAGTGCTGAAGCTTTGTACCCTTCTTTTACAATACTGAAATCAACCTTGGAATAATCCTTTGGTAAATTATATTTTTTAAAAATATCTTTAAGGTCTATATTTAATGGGGACTGACTTCTGTAATCTATATAAAATACCTCATCCATCTCTTTTATATAAACTAACATAAAACCTCCTCCACCAAGATTTCCAGCTCGTGGGAGTGTTGTAGCTAAAGAGAATCCAACAGCCACAGCAGCATCTACTGCATTGCCACCCTTATTTAAGATCTCAATTCCTATATTTGAAGAAAGCTTATTTTGTGAAACAACCATGCCTTCATTTCCTACGACCGGATGGTAAGGTGAAACATAGTCTATATAGCTTGCTGATTGAATGCCTAGAGCTAAAGCTAAAAGAAAAAATAAATTAATTTGTTTCATTGATTAAAAAAGTACTGGTGCTAAATAATATGAAAATAAAGCAACTACAAATATACCAACAATATTTAAAGCAAATCCAGCCTTCATCATAGTTGCTATAGTAAATTTACCTGAGCCATAAACAATAGCATTAGGAGGCGTTGCTACAGGAAGCATAAATGCACAGCTTGCAGCAAGACATACTGGAATAGTTAGAGAGACAGGAATTACCCCAATTGCAATTGCTAATGCGCCTATAACAGGAAGAAAAGTACTTGTTGTTGCAACATTACTTGTCATCTCAGTTAAAAATATTATTAGAGTTGCTATTGCGAAGACTAAAACTAAAGGATGAACACTTTTTAGTATCGTTAATCCTTGGCCTATCCATATACCAAGACCAGTCCCAGAGACTTGAGCAGCTAAAGACAAACCACCACCAAATAAAATCAGCAGACCCCATGGAAGTTGTGCTGTTTTATCCCATTGCATGAGATCATTTTTCATATTAGATGATGGAATCATAAATAGTAATATTGATACAATAATAGCTACGCCGGCATCTTCAATTCCAATTCCAAATGTCTCTCTCACTAGACGACTAGTTATCCAAGCAATTACGGCAAAACTAAAAATAAATGCAATCTTTATTTCATCTTTAGTTAATGGTCCCAATTCAATTAACATACTTTTCAGTTTATTTTTTGTCTCTGTGGATGCATTAAAGTTAGTGGGGAAAACAATCTTTGTTAGGATAACCCAAGCTGAGAATAGCATTACGATTGCAACAGGTACTCCAAGCTTCATCCAACTAAAAAAATCAATTACAACACCGTACTGTTCTTCCATAAAGCTTACAAAAACTAAATTAGGAGCTGTTCCAATAATAGTAGACATGCCTCCAATTGTTGCCGCATAAGCAATTCCAAGCATTAATGCAGTATCAAAATATTTTTGTTGTTTAGATGAAATATCTGGAATCGTTTTTGCTATCACACCACAAACTGCAAGACCTATTGGAAGTAGCATAAGTGTTGTCGAAGTATTCATAACAACCATACTCAATAGTGCTGCTACCAACATAAACCCACCCACAAGAGTAGAGCCTGATGAACCAACAGCAATAATCATTTTGAGTGCCATTCTTTTGTGAAGTCCTGAGCTTTGTATTCCTAAAGCTAAGATAAATCCACCTAAAAATAAATAAATATTTTTATTAGCATATGGATCAGCAGCAGATTGAAAATCTACTACATTAAGTAGAGGAAAAAGAGCAAGAGGAAGCAAAGCAGTTACTGCTACAGGAACAGCCTCTGTAGCCCACCAAATAGCCATTAATAATAAAACACCAAATACAAACCATGCTGCAGAACTATTAACAACAATAATATCTTTAGTAGTTTCAAATGAGCTTCCATCCAATGCCAAAAGACTTGCAGGGAGAAAACCATTCATTCCAGATAAAAGCACTAGCGCAAAAGCAACTAGTCCAATAAAAAATCCTTTATTTTTGTATGCGGGCATTACTTATATTAATCTTTTTTGAAAAAAAAAGGGAGTCGAAACTCCCTTTATTAAATACTTAAATATTAGAATGAAACTTTAAAATCTATATATGAGTTTCTACCCATATCTTGATGAGCATCAGCAAAGAATCCATAGAATCTATCAGCCAAAGGTGCTCTTTCATCTTCAATATTTTTTACAGCAAATTTAATTCTAGCTTTGTTATCACCAATATTAAATTTATAGTAAACAGAAGCATTCATTGTAGTCATCTCAGGTATTACATACCTCGTTCCATCAGCTTTAGTTTCAGAACTTTGATAGAAATCTCCTTTAGTTAAAGATGACAGTTGAAGACCCCAGTTACCAATCATATAGGTAGCTTTGATACTTGTTTTCTCAACAAAATTACCGTCTTGTTTTGCAAGATCACCAAAACCATTCAGGACAATATCAAATGGAATTACTCCACTGTTCTGAGCATCCTCTAAAGCCTTATATCCAGCAGTTGGCTTTTGAGTAAACTCATCAGTTTCAGAATAATTATAAGAAAATTTAAGTCTTCCTATATCCATGTCTACATCATAATAAACACCTATATCAGAACCAGCTAGAGTTCTTGTAGCTGCGTTTGCATAAGGATCATAAACGATTTGTGCTTCACCAGCTGGACATATGCCTGCAGATGTAAAGTTTGCAATCTCTTCTGCGGTATACCCTGGATCTTGGTCTCTTAGTACATTTGGATTATTGTAACCAGAACAATTATTAGGTCCATATGCTATTCTTGATACCAAATCAGCTACTAAAGAGTTTGTTCTTCCAAGTAACACTATCGTATCTTCTTTTTCAATTTCCCATGCATCATAGGTTATTGTAAGACCATCAACTATTGATGGAGAATATACAAAACCCATAGAGGTATTAGTAGAGGTTTCAGGTTTTAGATTAGGATTAAGTAATCTGAAACTTTGCATTGAATATCTGTCATCTAATGGATCATTAGCTCCAACATAAAGACCAACAGCATCATTAATACTTCCTTGTCTAGGGACAAAAAGCTGATTTTGTTGAATTAAATTAGGTACTCTAAATGACGTTGATGCAGAAGCTCTAATGAGCAATTGATCATTAACATCCCAACCTACGGCAAACTTTCCAACAGTAGACGATTTAGTATCATCTGGGCTTTCATGTCTTACAGCAACTTGAGCATCTACATTTTCAAACACTGGCAACATTAATTCTACAAAAGCTGATTTTGTTTGTCTTGTACCAGCAGTATCAGCTGTTGGGCTTGAGCCTAAAACATCTCCAACAAATGGAAAACCAAGTCCGGTTACTTTTGAAGTAAACTGAATTGTTCCATCAAGTCTTGGATCTCTGTTATCTGCATAAGCTTCTTTTCTAAATTCAAAACCATACAGCATTGCAACAGGACCAGCTGGTAATGTCATAATTTCAGGATTACTTGCTTTAAAATCGATACTACTTAATGAACTTGAATCATTTCTGTAAACATCAACTATGGCTGGTGCTAAAGCTGTCTTAACATCTGAAGAAAAAATATTAATTGCAGTTGCTGCTGTTGCTCCATCTAAGCCTGCTTGTAATAAAGAGTTAGATAGTCTGTTTTCAGTCATATCTTCGGACGTTGCTTTTGAATAAAGCACTGCAGTCTCCCAATCCCATCCAGAAGCTGTAGTACCTCTCATACCAAGAAGATACCTATAAGTTTCTTTTTCAACATTAATAACTCTTGGGCCAATATCTGGTCTCCAGTTATCAATTCTGATAGCTTTATTTGATGATGAATTATCTGCAGAAAGACCTATTGCATTGGCATAGTAATAATTTGGGCCAAGCTCAAGCAATGCTGTACTGAAGTCACCAGCTGGCTCTTTCATTCTTCTATACTCAGAACCATATGAACCAATCTCCGCAAATAACTCTTTGCCGTCAGACATTTCATGATTGATGAATACAAATAAATTATCTCTTTCTAGTTCACCTCTATAATCTCTTATTTGACCAGGGTTTATGTAATACTCACCATCAGCAAGTGAAGTTGTATCGACAGCCAAACATGTTCCGTAACCTGTATCTTTGGAATCTGATCTAGCGCATCTAGGGTCACCTATTGGAATGATTTGCATTTCTCCAGCAGAATCTGAATAACCAGTTCTTCCTCTCATATCTAGCTGAGCCCATTTACCTGAATATCTATTATTAAATGAGCTGTCATTAGCCCATAGAGAGTCGGCTGGGATTAATTTTCTGTGATCTGAATCACCCCATCTTGGATCTTCGCTAGCTTTAATAGCGTCTCTGTCATAATAGTCATACATTACAGATACGTTAGTAGCTCCACCGTTTAAATCAACACCATACTTTAAAGTTAATCTGTCGTCTTCAGCTGCAAAATGATCATAACTCTGAAGTCTATAAGCCACATCAAATCCAACAAAATCTGTTGCAATAACATTATTAATAACACCCGCAACCGCATCAGCACCATAGATAGCAGAAGCTCCATCTTTAAGTAACTCCACCCTATCAAGACCCATTGTAGGGATAAGATTTGAATTAACTGACATTGTAGGAACATAGTCACCACCTAGAAGCTCTGTTTGATAACCAGCATTATTTACAAGTCTTCTTCCATTTAATAAGGTCAAAGTATTGCCAACACCCATATTTCTAATATTATAGGCACCAACGTCACCCCTTGCGGAGTTGACACCACCACTATCTGATTCAGCTTCAGTAAAATAGTTTAATCCTTGCTCAGCAAGATTCTCTAAAAGTTCAGTACCATCCTCAACACCTAAGACATCAATATCATCTGCTGAGATAATAGATACTGGCAAAGCTCCTGATATTTTTGCTCCTTTAATTTGCGAACCAACAATCACAACCTCTTCTACGTCTGAATCAGCTGCCTCCTCTTGTGCAAATACACTAGCTGATATAACTAATGGAAATATTAATAGTAATTTTTTTAACATGAATTTATCCCCTAAAATTAATTGTTAATTCTCTAGAGTATAGTGCTTAAGGTATTTTTTTGTCTAGCAAATATTGTATTTTTATTTTAATATATATATAACCCTAGGTTATATATGTTAAGTTCAAAACAAATAGAAGTCTTTTACCAAGTTTATAAAAGCAATTCAATGTCAGGTGCTGCAGCAAAACTTCAAATTTCTCAACCATCTGTTAGCAAAACACTTGCTGGCATTGAAAAAAATCTTGGATTTAAACTATTTTTAAGAAAAGGTAAAAAACTGCATCCTACATTAGAGGCAAATGAATTGTTCGAGTATGCATCTATAGTCACAAATCAGTTAAAAAATTTTAACTACATAGCAAATACATATAAATCTCGTTCATTTGACTATATTAATATTGGTACAACTCCATCTTTAGCTGAAAGCATAGTCCCAAAAATTATTAATAACTATCTTAAAGATAACAGTGAAACGCGATTTAATTTAATTAACCTAAACAGTATTGACCTTGTAGAAGATAGATATAAGCCTGATATTGATATAACCATCTGCTTCAATGCAAAAAATCAAAATAATGTTGATTCAGTAATCCTTCAGACTGGTACTCATAAATTAGTTTCACCAATTTCTTATAATCTTGCAAATTCTATTGAAATAAAAGAAATTATTGATTTGCCATATATAGAAATTACAAATTTACTCTCTCTTTATTCTGAGGAGAGCATTATGAATTACTTTATAAAAAATAATTTAGAAATGAATTTTGTTTCTAAATCTGATTCTTACTCTGCCGGTCTAGCAATGATAGAAATGGGACTTGGAGTTTCTCTACTTGATCATAATACATGCAGCAGAGCCAATTTAGAAAAAGTAAAAGTATCAGACATTAAAGATATTGATTTTAATTATTCTATAAATGCTTTTATCAAAAAAAATGTTGTCAAAAATGATTTAATTAAATTTTTTGATTACCTTTCTAAATTAAATTAATTAACTTTTCAATTCTTGTAATTGCCTCTTCCTTTTTAAATAAGGATAGTGTCATGCCTAATGATGGTGAATTTGTAGAACCTGTTAGCGCTATTCTTAATGGTTGATTGACTTTAGGTACAGACAGTCCTTTTTCATCTCTGTATGAAGATAAAATATTATCAATATTTGCTTCATCCCATTTTTGAACTGAGTTGAGCTTGTCTCTCAAATCAATCAAGATTTCACTTGAGCTACCAATAAATTTATCAATCGCTTTTTGGTTGTATTCGGTTACATCTTGAAAATAACAAATTAGATTAGATGCAATGCCTTCAAGATTATTTGCAGATGATCTCATCGAATCAATTAGTATTTCTTTTTTGGGATGGGTATTAATATCTATCTTTTTGGATTCAAGAAAAGGCTTAATATGATGAATGAATTCTTCTAATTCTAAATTAGCCATATGCTGAGAATTTAAAAAATCTAGTTTAGTAATATCAAAAATAGCTCCCGCCTTCTGAACATCATTAATATTAAACTCTTTAATTAAATCTTCTAAATAAAATACCTCTTTCTCACCTCTAGACCAGCCCAATCTTGCCAGGGTATTTAAAATAGCAGAATCTAAATAGCCTAGCTCTTTGTATTCTTGAAGGCTTGTAGCTGCATGTCTTTTGGAAAGCCTCTTTTTATCAGTTCCAAGAACCAGTGGTAAGTGAGCATATTCCAGCTCAGGATAACCCAATGCATTTTGGATATGAATTTGCCTGGGAGTATTGCTTATATGATCTTCACCCCTAATAACTGTAGTAACACCTTGCTCATAGTCATCAATAACATTACACAAGTGATAGGTTGGACTTCCATCGCTTCGAAGTATTATTAGATCATCTAATTCAGAATTATTAAAAACGATGTCACCTCTTACATGATCTTTGACAACAACCTCCCCATCTAGCGGAGTTTTTAATCTTAAAACAGTTTTTTCTGATTTTGATAAATTTTTATTTCTTGAACGACCATCATATTGTGGTTTTAAACCTTTAGATTGTTGCTCTGCTCTCATCTGATCCAGCTCCTCAACAGAACAATCACAATAATAAGCCTGATTTGAATCAATTAATTTTTGAGCAGCAGCTATGTAAACATCATTTCTTTCTGATTGATTGATCGGTTCTAAATCTGGACTCAAGCCAATAGAATGAAGACTATCAAGTATGTTTTTTTCGAATTCTTTAGTGGATCTTTCTCTATCTGTATCTTCAATACGTATTAAAAATAATCCATTATTTTGTTTGGCATAAACATAATTAAATAAAGCAGTTCTAACTCCTCCAATATGAAGTGTTCCTGTTGGACTTGGTGCAAATCTTGTAACTACTTTTTTCATTAACTTTTTCTCCATATAGGTTCAACGGATGTTCTTTCGTGCATATCTGAAAGCATATTCTCATGCTCATTTAATTCATTTTCATTTGTAATTATTTTTTTTAGGTCAAACTTATTTAAAGATGTATTATCATTTTCTAATTTATTATTAATTGACTGAATATCATTATGAGAAATGAATTCAAACTTTTTTTGACCTCCAGTCAGATGAAGGTAAACGTCGGCAAGAATATTCGCATCTTTTAATCCTCCATGAAGCTCCCTGTCATAGCCTTTAATATCGAACCTTGTAACCAAAGCATCAAGAGTATTCCTCTGACCAGGAAACATATCCCTTGCCATTTTTAATGAGTCTTCAATAGTACATATTTCTTCAAGTTTAGGGAAAGTTGAAGATGCTAATTTAAGTTCATTATTTAAAAATCCAACATCAAACTCGGCATTATGGATAACAAGAGTTGCGCCGTCTACAAATTCTAAGAACTCCTCTGCAATTTCTTCAAAAAGTGGTTTATCGTTAAGGTCTTCATTTGTAATTCCATGAACTTGAGTGGCCTCATCATCAATCATTCGCGAAGGATTTAAGTATGTATGGAAGTGATCATCTGATTTCTGCCTGTCATTTAATAATACTGCGCCTATCTCAATAATCCTGTGACCCTCTCTTACATGGAGTCCAGTAGTTTCAGTATCAAGAATAATATATTTTTTTGCCATATTTAGAGACTATCTATACCTTTATTAGCTAATTGATCAGCTATTTCATTTTGTTTATGGCCCGAATGACCCTTAACCCATTTCCAATTAACATTATGCATAGAAACTGCTTGATCTAATTCAATCCAAAGATCTTTATTTTTTACATCTTTTTTAGATGAATTTTTCCAATTATTATTTTTCCAATTAGTTATCCAAGAAGTTATTCCCTGCATCACATATTTTGAATCAGTGATTAGATTTACCTCACAGGATTCTTTGAGTGCCTTTAAACCCTCTATTGCAGCTTTTAATTCCATTTGATTATTAGTAGTTTCTTTATTCCCGCCATAGTACTCTTTAGATATATCTCCAAACTCTATAAGCACCCCCCAGCCTCCCGGACCCGGATTTCCTCTGCATGCTCCATCTGTATAAATATTTACTGTTTTCATAAAATTAATTTAGAATTCACTTATGATTAATATAGAACCAATCAAGGCGTTTAATGATAATTATATTTGGTTACTCACAACTAATGAAGGGTCAATTGTTATCGATCCTGGTGAAGCAGATAAAACTATACAATTTTTAAAGAAAAATGATCTTGAGTTAGAAGGGATTTTAATAACCCATCATCACTTTGATCATACTGGCGGCATTCAAGATATAGTTGAATTTAAGAATGTCGATGTCTATGGTCCTGTTAATAATATTTCAAGTATTAATCAACGATTAAAAGATGGTGATTCGATTAGTATTATTGGAATTGATTTTGAGATAATTGAAATTCCAGGACACACATTAGATCACATAGCATTTTTCAGTAAAAATAATGGTAGTCCGATTTTATTTTGTGGTGATACGTTGTTTTCATCTGGATGTGGAAGAGTCTTCGAAGGAACATTTGAGCAGATGCATCAATCTATTTTGAAGCTTAAGTCCCTTCCTGCAAATACTGAGATATATGCTGGACATGAATATACAGAATCTAACCTTAAGTTTGCTTTAGAGGTTGAGCCACTTAATCAAAAACTAATTTCAAGATATAATGATGTTCAAAATCTAATTAATAAAGGAATTCCAACATTACCCTCAACGCTTGAACTGGAACTAGAAGTAAACCCCTTCTTGAGGTGTGAAACTAATGAAGTTCAAAATAGTGTAATTAAGCAATTTAATACATCAAATCATGAAGATGAAATATTTAAGGCGTTAAGGCAATGGAAAGACAATTTCTAGTTATATTATCTATCTGCTTATTAGCTAGTTGCCAAACTACAAATAATGGCACCTTAAATAAAATTAATGATATTGATGAGACACTAGTAAATAGTGATTTGAAGACAGAAGCACCAGTGGTAATCGAAGAGCCTCCCAAAGATGTTTGGGAATATATTATAAATAAATCTTTGCAAGATTCAGAAATAGTAATTAATGATCAAGCGCTTTTATTTATGAATAATCATATAAAAGATGTTGAAAATTTTAATGAATATCTAAATAAATCATATTATTTTATCTACTATGTAGTTCAAGAACTTGAGGCAGCAAATTTACCTGTAGAGCTTGCGTTTATTCCATTTATAGAAAGTAACTATGATCCCTTTTCTATTTCTCCATCTGGGGCAGTTGGTCTGTGGCAATTTATGCCAAAAACAGGAAGACTTTTTAATCTGGAGAAATCATGGTGGTCCGAAGACAGACATGATCCTTACAGGTCAACTCATGCAGCAATTGGATATTTTAAATACCTATTTGAAAGGTTTGATAATGATATATATTTGGCTCTAGCAGCATATAATGCAGGCCCTACTTATCTTGATAGGCAAATAAGAAAAAATAAAAGACAAGGCTTGGATACTGACTTTTTTTCATTAAATTTATCAAAACAGGTAACTGAATATATCCCAAAATATATAGCCATAAGAGAATTAGTATTTAATGCAGAAAAGTATGGGATTGTTCTTCCAAAAATTCCAGTAGAATCAGTTGTTCAGAAAGTCGAAATCCCAGGTCAGGTTGAAATTATCACTCTAAGTGATTACTTAGGTATTAAGCCTGAGTTGCTTTATAAGCTTAATGCAGGTTATACAAAATGGGCATCTGCCCCAAAAGATAAAAGTGTATTTTATATTCCAATTGATAAAGCATTTCTTCTTGATGACCCAGAAAGCCCTTTTGAGAATGTGAATCAAATTAATTGGATATCGCATGTTGTTTCATCTGGTGATAGTCTTTGGAGTCTTGCTAGAAAATATGATACTGAGGTAAGAATTATTAAAGAAATAAATTATATTGAAAGTGATTTATTGTCTATAAGTGATACCTTGCTGATCCCTCTAAGCAAAATGAAAACTAATAATTTTATTCCATATGAAATGCATATAGTATCTGAAGGAGATACTTTATGGGAGATCTCAAATAAATATAAAATTCCATTAAAAGATCTTCTCAGAATTAACTCTCTAACCGAATCATCTTATCTTCAACTTGGTCAACAGTTAACTATTGGCAATAAAAATATTCATCGGAATATAGAGTCAAAGAAAAGAACAATTCTTTACTCGGTTAAACAAGGTGATAATCTTTATAAGATATCTGAATTATTTGATGTAAGCATCCAAAGCATAAAAGATATTAATGAATTTGAAGCTTCTCAACTTATGCCAGGACAAATAATTAAAATTGCTATAAGAGCTTTTTAGTTATCAGTAGTTTTTGGATCAAGTGCATCTCTAAGTCCATCACCAAAGAAATTTAGTGCAAAGAGAGTAATCGTGAATGTTAAGCCAGGGTAAATTAGCAACCAACCAAACTCCTCCATTGATTCAACGCCATCTTTAATTAATGTTCCCCAGCTGCTCATTGGTGGTTGAATACCTAAGCCAAGAAAACTTAGAAAGCTTTCAAGTAACATTACCTGGGGAATTGTTAAGGTGGCATATACAGCAATAGGGCCTAAAATATTTGGTAATAAGTGTCTCTTAAACATTGAGAAGTTACTGACGCCCATAGCCTTTGCTGCAAGTACAAATTCTTGATTTTTTAATCCTATGACTTGACCTCTTACTATCCTAGACATTGTTAACCATTCAACAGCACCAATTGCTCCAAATAGAAGCCACAGATTGCTACCAAATATAACCATAAGTAGAATTACGAAGATGATAAAAGGAAGGCCATATAAAATATCAACAATCCTCATCATAATAGAATCAACTCTTCCACCAAAAAATCCTGCAATGATTCCCCAAGATACGCCAATAACTAATGCAACACCTGTTGCAACAAATCCAACTAAAAGTGAAACTCTAGCGCCATAAAGAATTCTGCTTAGAAGATCTCTTCCCAATATATCAGTGCCAAGAAGATGTTCTGCAGAAGGTGGTGATGCTCCTAAGTCAAGGTCTTGATAAGAATAAGAATATGGTGCAATCCATGGAGCCAATAACGCACTAATTATTAATGCAACTAAAATACCACCGCCGATCATTGCAGCTTTATTTCGCGTTAAACGATATATAGCATCAGACCATAAAGAAGAATTTTTATTCTTCATACATCCCTAGATCTTGGGTTTAACCATAAAGAGGCTAAATCTGATATGAGATTAAAAAATACAATCATGGCTGAAAAGAAGATAGTTGTTCCAAGAATCATTGTGTAATCTCTATTGAGAGCAGCTTCGACATAAAATCTTCCAAGACCAGGTATTTGAAAAATTGTTTCAACAACAAATGAGCCTGCTAATAAACCAGCAATAGCAGGACCTAAAAATGAAACAACAGGAATTAATCCGCCTTGCATAGCATGCTTCATAACAACCATTCTCTCAGTTAATCCTTTAGCCCTAGCAGTTCGTATAAAGTCTTGGTTTAGTACTTCTAACATTCCACCACGACTTAATCTAGCAATATAAGCTGCGTAAGCAAAACCCAATGTTATGGATGGAAGTATTTTATCTCCTGCAAGCTGACCCCAGCCCGCAACAGGAAGGAGCTCTAACTGAATACCAAATATTAAAACTAACAAAGGGCCCATTAAAAATGTAGGAACACAAATTCCTATCATAGCTATTGCCATAGGAATAAAATCGAGCATTGTATTTCTTTTTAATGCAGCCAAAACACCTGATAAAACACCAATAACAAGAGCAATAAGTATTGCATACATTGCTAACTCAAAAGTAATAGGCAGACCACTAGCAATCATCTCTGTTACAGACCTTCCAGGATATTTAAATGATGGACCAAAGTCTCCTTGAACTACTCCGGTCATATAATCTGTATATTGCTCCCATTGTGATGCATCTAAGTTATATACAGCATTAAGATTTTTAAGGACTTGAGGTGAAACTGCTTTTTCAGCATCAAAGGGGCCACCAGGAGCAAGCTTTATTAGAAAAAAGGTCATGGTAGCAACTGCCAGTAAAACTGGAACTGCCATAAAGACTCTTTTAATAAAAATAGCTAACATCTAATTTATTTAATCTCTTTCTAGATAAATATACTTTGGATGATGGTGGTCTAAATAATTAGGATGATAACCCTTAACATCTGGTGATAACTGATAAGAGCGGACATAGGTATAAAGAGGAATAATAGGCATCTCGTCTATTAAAATTCTTTCAGCACTTTGAAGTAATTGATATCTTTGTGTTTGATCTTGCGTTTCATTGGCTTTCTCAACCAACATATCATATTCAAGATTACCCCAGCCAGTTTTATTATTTCCTCTGTTTGGTCGTAAAGTATCAAGAAAAGTATTAGGATCCTCGTAATCACCAATCCATCCAGCTCTAGAAACCTCAAAGTCACCAATCATCTCTCTGTTGAGATAAACCTTCCAATCTTGGTTAACTAATTTTATTGGTACGCCTAGATTCTGCTGCCACATTTGCTGAACAGCCAATGCAACTTTTCTATGGTCTTCATTTGTATTAAATAATATTTCAAGTTCAGGAAATGGATTATTTTCATTATAGCCAGCTTCTTCTAGTAAAGATTTTGCATATTCTGGGTCAAAGGTAATTGATGTATCAGGCTCATAGCCATTTGATCCTGGTGGTGTGAATGAATAAGCAGGGATTTGACCACACTTGGTAACTTTATCAACAAGCTGCTTTCTATCAATTGAAAATGCTAACGCTCTTCTTACCTTAGGATCTTTAAGTACAGGATGTTTAGTATTTAATCTATAAAAATATGTACCCATATATGGATCTATTCTTAAATCTGGATTTTTTTCTTCTATATATACCGGACATTTCTGAGAAGGCAATGTATTTGTTACATGAAGCTGACCAGCTCTAAACATTCTATCCTCAGTCATAACATTTTGGACAGGGTAGTAGTGTATTTCATTTAATCCAACCATATTTGCATCCCAGTACATAGGATTTTTTTCTACAATAATTCTACTATTTAGCTCCCATGATTTAAGTTGAAATGCCCCATTGCAAACAAAATTTCCAGGTCTAGTCCATTGACCATTCCTGTCATCAATTGAACCATGTTTTAAGACTGTTTCTTTATGAACTGGCCATGTACTATAGTGGCTTAACAAACCTAAGAAAAAAGGCGTAGGATTATTGAGCGTAACTTCAAGTGTAAAGTTATCTAATGCCTTTACACCAACAGAATCAAATGATGGTTGTGGCTCACCTTGAGAGCTATCATGCGTATGGTATTCCTGAGCTCCTACAACATAGTAAAGCATATCAGGATACTGAGATCCAAGTGAAGGTGTTAGCACCCTCTTCCATGACCATACAAAATCTTGTGCTGTTACTGGGTCTCCATTTGACCACTTGCCATTTTTTTGTAAAGCAAAAGTATAAGTTTTACCATCTTCGCTAATAACCCAAGATTCAGCAGCTCCAGCTAAGCTTTCTCCTCCTTTTGGATTTGAAGTTGTAAGACCTTCACAAAGAGCTATTAATAAATGATGCTCAGGAACTCCTGTAACGATATGAGGGTCTATTCCTTGAGGTTCAGAACCGTTTCCAAAATGAAAAGTCTGTGTTTCAAGACCTGAATCTACTGGAGATACATTTTTTGAACAACTAATTACAAGTATTAAGCACAGAAAGGAAAGTAGTATTTTATTCATTTGTAAAAATTATATTATTTAATTTAACATTAGCAGTATTGAAAACCTCATCGCTTACTACCTCAGATATTTTATTTGATATTAACTCTTTAGAAAAACCATTATATTCCTCTAAAAGTTCCGCAATTGACTCATCTGTAGGCTCATTTACCTTAATAATATCAACTATATAAGTATCATTATTATTTGATACCAAGGTAACACTATCACCTAAAGATTGTTTAAATAGCTCTGAAATTATTTCTTGAGGCATTAAAGAAGAGTATCTATTTATATTAATAAAATTATCTTTTGTTACATAGGTATATGCCGATATAAAATCATCCAGCGTTCCATCAGATTTTGATAACTCTATTTCTTTTGCAAGAAGTGATTGTTTATCTTTCCCTTTTCTAGATGAAAGCATATCATTCGCAACAAGAGATACCGATTCAAGGTCTTTTAAAGCAGATTCATTGATCTCTTTTAGAGAAACAACCAATATACTTTCCTCTAAATCTATTGCATAGGGAACATTAAGCTGCGTGTCGGGAGAGAAGATATATTCTTGTACTCTTCTGTCATTAATATCAGTTGCAAAATTATTTAATGAAACAAAATCAGTCTCAGTAATTTGAGCTGATAGGGAATTTGAGATAGATGTAATAGATGAATTACTATCAATTAAATCATATGCAATATCATAATCATCTTTCATGAGTGCCAAAGATTCAGAATCTACTAAATTTGAAGTGATACTCTCTTTCATTTCATCAAAAGATAAAATTTCAGCTTCTTGGTATTCGGTAACTTTAATGACATGAAAAGATGAATCAAGCTCAACAATTCTACTTATATCATTCAATTTTAAGTCTTTAATAGCCTCTGCAAATTTCTCATCAAAGAAGTCAGGCGAAAAATATTCTAAATCACCTCCATTTTCTCTAGAAACAGGGTCTTCACTATACTCAAGAGCTAACTCACTAAAGCCTGCTCCGCTCAGTAACTGCGATTCTATCTCCTGAATAGCTTTAAACGCATCAGTATCATTATCGTAGTTAACCTTATCTACCATAATGTGTGAGATTCTAATTTGATTCCTTTCAGTTGCTTTTGATAAATAGTCATCATAACTATCGTTGATATAGTTGTTTGGAATAACTACTTTAGATCTATAATCATCAGGCGTTAATAAAATATATTCAAATTTTCTTTCTTCGTCGGAATAAAACATGTATTCATTATCATTATAAAATTCTTCTAGCTCATCATTGGTATTGGTGATATTTGAATTAAGTTTTTCTGAATCTATTTTGATAAAATCAACATTTATTGTTTGTTCCAACAAAGATGCAATCTCAACAACTTCATTCTCTGTATAAAATGGTTCTGAGGACAAGGAGGATCTGAATAACTCAGTTGCAACTAAGTCTGTCATTAGTTTTATATAACTTTCTTTGGTGTGTCCATTTGAATTTACTTGAGCTTCATATATACCTTCATTAAAAAGTCCATCCATTTGAAACATTGGATTGGACATTATTTGTTTCTTTGCAAGCTCTCTAGTGGTGTTATTTATTAGGCCAAGTGATCTAGCTTGAGATAATAATGATTTTTGAACAATTAATTCATTCTTTATTTGATTCATTTGTGTATCTTCATCGAGCAAAGAGAAATCAAATTCTTCACCGTAAAGTGTTTTAAATCTTTGAATGGTTATATTTGAAGCAACTTGGAAATCTGAATCCGTTACAGTTTCTCCATTGACTGATCCTAATCGAGTTGTGTCTTGGTTTAATAATGATGTAGATCCTAAAAATACAAAAGGTAATGCGCAAGCTGCAATTACAAAAAATAATCTGGGTCCTGTTAAAAAATTTCTGAGTGATTCAAGCATAGTGACGATATTATAAATAAAAAAAGGGTGCCTTAGCACCCTTTTTTAAAGTTAAAAAAACTTAACCGGCTTTAACCTTATCTTTAAGGCCTTTACCAGCTTTAAAACCTGGAACTTTAGAAGCAGCAATATGCATTGATGCGCCTGTTTGAGGGTTTCTTCCCTCTCTAGCAGCTCTATGCCTTACTGAAAACGTTCCAAAACCAACTAGTGATACTGAATCACCGTTACCTAAAGCATCACCGATACCACCTAAAACAGCATCAACAGCTCTGCCTGCTGAAGCTTTAGATATATCAGCATCACCTGCTACTGCATCAATTAAGTCTGATTTATTCATATTAAATACTCCTCTATGTAAATTTATTTAATAAATACCCTTCTATGAAATGCTTTTTAAGCCTAAAAGTCAAGCATTTAAAGGGTTTTAGTGTGCTTGGTTATTTTCCTGTTTTGTATTTTGTTTTTTGTTATCTTTATTTTTTATGGTGGATGAACTTTTTTTAAGAGGCAATGGCTCTTTTACCAAAGCATGAGAAATCACTTCATCAATCCATTCAACTGGAATAATATTAAGAGAGCTTGTAATTTGCTTAGGTATCTCTTGTAAATCTGCTTCATTTTCTTTTGGGATAATTACATTCTTAATCCCACCTCTTTTAGCGGCTAATAATTTTTCTTTTAGCCCACCAATTTTTAAGATTTGGCCTCTGAGAGTTATTTCCCCAGTCATAGCTGTATCAGCCTTAACAGGTATTCCTGTAAACGCTGAAATTAAAGATATTGCCATTCCTCCTCCAGCACTTGGACCATCTTTAGGCGTTGCTCCTTCGGGCACATGAATATGAACATCATATTTTTCATAAAAATCAGATTTTATACCCAAAGAATCTGCTCTCGACCTAACAACTGTCAGAGCTGCCTGAATTGACTCTTGCATTACATCACCTAGAGAACCTGTTTTAATGATATTGCCCTTACCAGCTATGTGCGATGCTTCTATGGTTAGTAACTCGCCTCCAACCTCAGTCCATGCCAGTCCCGTAACTTGTCCTACTGCATTATCTTTTTCAGCAATACCAAATTTAAACTTTTTAACACCAGAAAATGTTTCAAGATTTTTTTCAGTAATAGATGTGGCCTTTGTTAGAATTTTTTTAGATAAAAGCCTTTCCTTAACTACCTTTCTTAGAATCTTTGCAATTTGTCTTTCAAGACCCCTCACTCCAGCTTCTCTTGTGTAATATCTTATTAAAGAAAGAATTACTTCTTTTTGTAATTTGATTTCTGTTTCCTTTAATCCATTTCTTTCCATTTGTTTTGGTAAGAGATATTTCGAAGCTATATTAAGTTTTTCATCTTCAATATATCCAGGAATTCTAATAATCTCCATTCTGTCTAAGAGAGGAGTTGGAATATTTAAACTGTTTGCAGTACAAACAAACATTACCTCTGAAAGATCATAATCAACTTCTAAATAATGGTCACTAAAAGTATTATTTTGTTCAGGATCTAAAACCTCTAAAAGTGCAGAAGCGGGATCACCTCTATGATCCATACCTATCTTATCTATTTCATCTAATAAAAATAAAGGATTCTTAACTCCAACTTTTGAAAGCTTTTGAATTATTTTGCCAGGCATGGAGCCTATATAAGTTCTTCTATGTCCTCTTATCTCTGACTCATCTCTTACACCACCAAGAGACATTCTCACAAACTTTCTATTAGTTGCTCTTGCTATAGATTCACCCAGTGATGTTTTGCCTACACCTGGAGGACCAACCAAGCAAAGCACTGGTGCTTTCATTGATTTAACTCTTTTTTGAACAGCTAGATATTCAATAATTCTTTCCTTAACTTCCTCAAGGCCATAATGATCTTGCTCCAATATATCTAGAGAAGCTTGGATATCTGTTTTAATTTTTGATTTCTTTTTCCAAGGAACATCAACTAGGCAGTCAAGATAAGATCTTACTACTGATGCCTCTGCAGATGAGGGTGACATATGTTTAAACTTTGCTAACTCACTTTTTGCTTTTTTAAGAGCATCTTTTGGCATGCCAACTTTGTTAATTTTTTCCTCAAGTGCTTCAAGTTCATCTCCCTCTTCACCAATCTCGCCAAGTTCTTTTTGAGCAGCTTTAATTTGCTCATTAAGATAATATTCCCTTTGAGATTTTTCCATCTGTTTTTTTACACGTTCCCTAATTTTCTTTTCGACATCTATAACATCAAGTTGAGATTCAATAAACATTAAAACTTTTTCAGATCTATTTTTTAAATCTGGTATTTCAAGAATCTCTTGTTTCTTTTCAGTCTCGATTGGAAGATGACCAGTGATGGTATCAATTAATTTTGACAGGTCATCTAGTGAGTCCACTGTTGAAACAATTTCAGGAGGTATCCTTTTTGTTATTCCTATATAGTCTTCAAACTTAGCCTTTATAAAACGAACAAGGTTAGATGAATCAGCTTCTTTTAATGGAATATCATCAATAGTAATAACCCTTGCAACGTCATAACCTTCTTTCTCATGAATGCTTTCAATAGAGCATCTCTTATAACCTTCTACTAAAACTTTCATAGTGCCATCAGGCAATTTGATTAATTGAAGTAAGTTACTTATAGACGCACTTTTATAAAGATCATTAAATTCAGGGCTTTCAAGAGCTGGGTCGAGTTGACTTACAAGAACAAGCTTCTTGTTAGAAGACATTGCAATATTTAAAGCTTCGATAGATTTTGGTCTTCCGACAAATAAGGTAGTAACTATTCCAGGAAAGACAACTACATCTCTTAATGGTATTAATGGTAAATCTGATTTTATTTCTTTCATATACCCAATATAGGGATTGTTATGAAAATATCAATTAGCAGAAGATGATTTTTTAGGTGTGTTTTTAAGTAGCTTTATTGGCTCTGATTTTGAAATGACTGTATTCTCATCAATAATAACTTTTTCTAAATTTGGGTTAGGCAATCCAAACATTGTTTCCATAAGCAAGTCTTCCATAATTGACCTAAGACCCCTTGCTCCTGTTTTTCTTTTTATAGCTTGACGAGATATTTCTATCAATGCCTCATCTCTAAAAGTTAATTCAACATCATCTATCTTAAATAAATGCTTATATTGATTTACCAATGCATTTTTTGGTTCCTTTAAAATTCTGACCAGTGCGTGCTCATCAAGCTCATGAAGACTTGAAATAACTGGGAGTCTACCAACAAATTCAGGTATCAAACCATACTTTACTAAATCTTCGGGCTCTAAATCATCTACATTATTTGTTATAGGCAAAACATTTGATTTTTTGCTAACCTCTGCTCCAAACCCAATACCTATGTTGGTATTTCTTTGGTCAATAACTTTGTCTAATCCAGAAAAAGCGCCACCACAAATAAATAAGATATTAGAAGTATCAATTTGGATGAACTCTTGTTGCGGATGCTTTCTTCCTCCTTGAGGAGGAATAGATGCCACAGTACCTTCAATTAATTTTAACAACGCCTGTTGAACACCCTCACCAGATACATCTCTTGTAATTGATGGGTTGTCTGATTTTCTTGCAATTTTATCTATTTCATCAATATATACGATCCCTAGTTGTGCTCTTTCAGGATCATAATCAGATTTTTGTAATAATTTTTGAATAATATTCTCTACATCTTCGCCTACGTATCCAGCTTCAGTTAATGTTGTAGCATCAGCTATGGTAAAGGGGACATTTAAAATTTTTGCTAGGGTTTGTGCTAAAAGAGTTTTGCCGCTTCCAGTTGGTCCGAGAAGCAATACATTACTTTTTTGAAGCTCTACAGAATCTTTTGCATTATTCTTTCTCAGTCTTTTGTAATGATTATAGACTGCAACAGATAAGACTTTTTTTGCGGACTCTTGGCCAATTACATATTCATCAAGCTTTGTAAAAATCTCTAAAGGTGATGGCAATTCATCTAGAGAAATTTCTTCTTCGCTTTTAATTTCTTCTTCAATTATATCGTTGCATAAATCAACGCACTCATTGCAAATATAAACACTTGGACCAGCGATAAGTTTTTTTACCTCATCTTGAACTTTGCCACAGAAAGAGCAGTTTAATTTGTCGTTAGCAGTATCACTTGCCATTAACAACCTCTCTCTTATCAAGGACACTATCAACAAGACCATAGCTTATTGCAGCAGCGGTATCTAAGAAATTATCTCTATCAGTATCTTTTTCAATTTTTTTAATTGTTTGTCCAGTATGTTTTGCAAGGATTTCATTAACTACTTTTTTCATATGTAGAATTTCTTTTGCATGAATCTCAAAATCAGATGCTTGACCCTGGAAACCTCCTAGAGGTTGATGAATCATTATTCTAGAATTTGGAAGAGCGAATCTTTTACCTTTGTCTCCTCCAGCTAACAAAATTGCTCCCATACTTGCAGCCTGCCCTATGCATAGTGTAGAAATTGAAGGAGAGATAAATTGCATGGTATCGTAAATAGCTAATCCTGCAGAAATAGAGCCACCAGGAGAATTAATATATATAGATATATCTTTTTCAGGGTTTTCTGATTCAAGAAAAAGAAGTTGAGCAACAATTAAATTAGACATGTAGTCTTCAACTGGGCCAGATAAAAAAATTACTCTTTCTTTAAGAAGTCTAGAATAGATATCAAAAGATCTCTCCCCTCGAGGAGTTTGCTCGATAACCATTGGAACTAATGCTGACTGTATATCTTTCATATTTATTTATTAGCTAATTCAGAGAATCTTATCACCTTATCTTTAGATTTAAGTGCATTTTCTAATTTTTCAACCAATTGCTCCTCTAACGCCATCATTTTAAATTGATCTAATTGCTGAGGTTGTCCTGAGATCCATTGCTTGAATTGTTCTGCATCTTTATATTTTGTTGCCTCTTTGTCTATGAAAAGATCTAGCCTTTCTTTATCTACATTTAATTCAAAATGTTTTACAAGCTCTGCAAATAAAAGATCTAATTTAACTCTTTTTTCAGCATTTTCCATGAATGAGTCTACTGGAAATAAATCATCTCCGGCATTTTCTTCAGAATGACCAATTCTCATCAATGCATCTTTTCTCATCAAATCAGCTTGCTCTTTTACTGTAACTTTAGGAACATTAAAAGTATTCGTTTTAATCAATGTTTCATACATTGATTCTTTGGTTAAGTCTTTTTCTTGTGCCTCAACCTCTTTCTTCATTCTATTTGCTATTTCTATTTTAAAACTTTCTTCATCTTTGACGTCCATATCAAGTTTTGTAAAGAGATCATCATTGATTTCAGCAACTTTCAGTTCTTGAACTGTTTTAAGATTGATATTAAATTCAGCTTCAACACCTGCTAGGTCTTTTTTGAAATAGTCATCAGGGAAAGTCGACTTTATCTTAAACTCTGAAGGCTCTTTACCAATTATTGAATCTTCAAAACCAGGAATCATAGAATTGCTACCTAGAACAAGTTTAAAGTCGACTGAAGAGTTTCCTTCAAACTCTTCGCCATTAATCATACCGGTGAAATCAATTATTACTTGATCATCTTTCTCTGATGGTCGAGATACATCTTCCCAGTCTCCATACCTTTTAATAATATCCTTAACAGCTATATCAATATCATCATCCTCTACCGAGATAGTAATATTCTCATAACTTGTCCACTTGCTAAGTTTAGGTTTAATTTCAGGAAAAACTTCAAATGTTGCTGAATATGATATCGGCTTCTTAGGGTCTTCACTCTCTAGAGATACCTCTGGTGCAGCAGCTGGTCTTATATTGTTTTCTTTAAGAGCTTCAGGATATGACTGCTGTATTAGTTCATTGACAACATCTGCATGAATTGATGGTCCATATCTTTGTTCTAATACATCATTAGGGACCTTGCCCTTTCTAAAACCGTCTAGCTTAGCCTGTCCTTTAATGTTATTAATTTTAGTTTTAAATTTTAAATCATACTCTTCCACAGGAACAGATACTGTAAGTTTCCTTTCTAAATCTTTGAGTTTTTTAAGTTTGCTTGTCATTTATTTTACCTTCTTTAGTGGGGCGAGCGATGGGGTTCGAACCCACGGCCTCCGGAGCCACAATCCAGCGCTCTAACCAACTGAGCTACGCCCGCCACGAAACGAGCATTATAGATTAAAAACAACAATTGTTAATTATTAATTTATTTAAATACCAAATAGATCATCATAAATATATATGTAGTTAATCCCCTGAAAATAGATTAATATTTTGTAAGAGGAATCTAATGAATAATTTTTTAAATGACACAACTAAATTTGTAAACAAAGCATTAAAACTAGTTCCTATATCTGATGGGCTTGCAGAAAAAATAATAACTTGTAACTCAACCTATACAGTAAGGTTTGGAGTTAGATTAAGAGGCGACATTCATACATTTGAGGGGTGGAGATCTGTTCATTCAGAACATATGGAACCAACAAAGGGTGGGATAAGATTTGACTTAGATACGCATGCTGAAGAAGTTGAAGCACTTGCAGCATTAATGTCCTATAAAAATGCAATTATAAATGTTCCTTTTGGAGGATCTAAAGGTGGTTTAAAAATTAATCCCAATGATTGGGAAGTGCATGAAATTGAAAAGGTTACAAGAAGATTTGCTCAAGAATTAATAAAAAGAGATCTAATTAGCCCATCTCAAAATGTTCCTGCTCCTGACATAGGATCATCATCAAGAGAAATGGCTTGGATTGCAGATGAGTATAGAAAAATTCATCCAACAGATATTAATGCTGCTGGATGTGTCACTGGCAAACCGGCTAATAAAAATGGATTAGAAGGTAGAGAAGAAGCTACTGGTAGAGGTGTTCAATATATTGTTCGTGAGTTTTTTAAAAATGAAGACTTGGTTAAAATAGCTGGCTTAACTTGCTCAATGAATAACAAAACTTTTATTGTTCAAGGGTTTGGAAATGTCGGTTACCATGCTTCAAAATTTATAAGTGAAGATAATGAAATTAAACTTATCGGAATAGCAGAATACAACGGAGCCATTTTTAACCCAGATGGATTAAATGTAGAGCATGCTAAAAAGTTCTTTACCAAACATGGAAGTTTTGAGAAATACTCTAAAGGCACATTTATAAAAGACCCTTCATTGCTTCTTAAAAAGGAATGTGATGTTTTAATACCTGCTGCTAGAGAAAATGTAATTACAGAAAAAAATGCTGACGACATCAAAGCAAAATTAATTGTTGAGGCAGCCAATGGACCAATTAGTTATAAGGGGCATTCAATACTAAAAAGAAAAAAAATTTTTGTGATTCCTGATATCTTAGCTAATTCTGGTGGTGTAGCAGTAAGTTATTTTGAGTGGGTTAAGAACCTTCAACATATCAGGTTTGGCAGGTTAGAAAAAAGAAAAAATATTATTCAATTCAGTTCATTAATACAAGCAATTGAGTCTATGACCAACTCCTCAATGCCAGATAAATACAAAACAAATCTCCTTGATGGCGTAAATGAAATAGATTTAGTGCGCTCAGGATTAGACGACATGATGATCGATGGCTTTCAGGAAGTAAAAAAAGAATTTATTAACAATGAAAAAATTAACGATTTTAGAACTGCTGCGTTTAAGGTTGCAATTGAAAAAATTGCAATGTCTTATGAATCTATAGGTTTATAAGGAAAATATTCTACCTCGTCATTTGGTTCCCAGGGTTTGTAGTTAATCATAATGTTTTTTAATAGCTCACTCTCCAAGAAATAATTGAGCCAATTTTGAATAACTGGTATCTCATCCAAAGAATCAAACCAATCAATATCTGCAATTCGATATTGTCTTATAAACGGTAGGAGGCATATATCAATTTTATTTATTTCTTTGCCAAAAAACCAAGTATCTTTTGAATGAATTAATTCGATCTCTTTAAGAATAAATAAACATGCATCTCTATGTCTTGATTTCTCCTCTTTTATATACCTTGAAGAGTACTTATATCTATCCAAATGGAATTTAAAGTCTTTATCAAATTGAGAAATTAAATTATCTGATACTTCAGATTCAGATGAATTATGAGTTTTATCAAAAATATTATTTCTTTTAAGCACCCAGTCAATAATATCTAAACTTTCATCATAAATTTCGTTATTGATGGTGATAAGAACTGGGACGGTTCCCTTCTCTGATGCCTCAATCATAGACATTGGTTTATTACTTAACTTTACTTCTCTTATCTCACATTTAGTATTTGTTAAAAGGATTGCCATTCTTGCTCTCATTGCATATGGGCATCTTTTAAATGAATATAAAATAGGATATTTCATTAGTTTTTAGGTATGGCGCCTTCTTTGGGGCCAATATGCTTGGTATTTCTTTTTTTAGCAAGATCGACTTGCTTTTGTCTACTCATGTATCTATTTTTTTGTTCCTCAGTTGTCTTATCAAAGCATTTTGGGCAAGCAACACCTTTTATATATTTTTTTGATTTTTTATCTTCATCCGTGATGGGCATTCTGCAACCATGGCACATATCATAGGTTCCTTGAGAAAGATCATGTTTTACAGAGACCCTGTCATCAAAAACAAAACATTCTCCAGTCCATAAAGATTCTTTTAGAGGAACATTCTCAAAATATTTAAGAACACCACCCTTTAAATGATTAACATTTTTAAAGCCATCACTCAGCATAAATGAAGATGCCTTTTCACAGCGAATACCTCCAGTACAAAACATGGCTACTTTTTTATTTTTTTTATCTTCAGGTGAGAAATTCTGATTCTTTACCCATTCTGGAAAATCTCTAAATTTTACTGTTTTAGGATTAATGGCATTCTTAAAAGTTCCAATAGCGCATTCATAGTCATTACGTGTATCAATTAAAATGGTTTCATCATCATTGATCAAACTATTCCAATCCTCAGGATCTATATATTTACCAGATTGTTTAACAGGATCAATAGTTGTATCACCAATAGTAACGATTTCTTCTTTTAATTTAATTTTCAATCTCACGAAAGGATCGATTTCAGCCTCAGAAAACTTAACATCAATATTATTAAAGTTTTTAAATTTCTTTATAAAAGAAATAGCAAGACTAATGTTCTTTTCATTGCCTGAGATAGTGCCATTAAGCCCTTCTCTTCCAACAAGAATGGTTCCATGGATTGATAAGCTTTTTAAGTTAGTTCTTATATCAGATTGAGTTTTTTCAGGATAAGGAACTTCAGCAAATTTGTACAAAGCAGCTATTTTAAACATGATTAATTTTAGTATGATTTATTTAGGAAAACTTATTTCATCTTAAAAAAAGATTGATTTGAATTATTGAAGAATTGGAATATCTGATTTTTATCTAATTTTTCAAGATCATTATATATTTTAAAACTCTCTTTATTTTTTGTACCGGCAAGAGCACAGTAACTCTCTAAATTCACACTATTTATATTTTTGAATGTTTGTATTCTTGCGCAAGTATCTATCCAAAGAAAAGATTGGTTATTAGATAGTTCATTAACTTTTCTTGGTAATGGGTTGGCAAAATAAAAATCAAACATTATTTCTTCAACTTCAATTTTTTTATTTAGAAGAATTAAAGCAGGTAAATCGATACCTCTTTTACCAAAATTTATTTTCTTATTTTGAGTGCTAATAACAAAACCTTCATCTATCTGAGGAAAAGACCACAAGGAAAGAATTTTATTACGATTATTAATAATAATATTATCTATGCCAATTTCATCTTCTGATAAGCTTTTTTCAAAGAATAAATTTCTTCCAAGACCAAGCCCCATAACATTTGTGCCAATTAAACTAAGGATTGTTGGAGCAACATCAAGAACTGATCCAGGTTTATTAATTAGTTGACTAGAGGCATTCTTTTTAAAAATATAAAAAAGATTTTTTCTATCGCCCATTTCAAGCATTGAAGATGCTGTATTTTTTAAGGCAAGGTGATCTGAAAGAACAACCAAAATAGTATTATCAAATGATTTATCGTTAATAAAGTTTTCTATAAATTCTGATGCCATTAGATCAGCACAATGTATTGAATTTAAAATAGCATTGCTACCATCGTTATATTTTTTGTTATTGCATGAATTAGATAAGTAGCCATTAGGATGATGAGTGTCTAATGTAAGTGAAAATAATCCATAATTCTTATCTGATTCTTTTAGTTCATCTAATTTATCATTGATAATCTCATATAAAGAATCATCATATAGCCCCCATGAAGATCTATAAGATTTATTTATAAGACGATCTTCAAGCTCATACCAACCCTGAACACTATCAAAACCATGTGTGTCATAAAATTTACCTTTACCCGCAAAATCTAAATCAGATCCACCAATATAATTAAGATTGTAAGAATTGTTTGAGAGAATATCTCCCATGCATGTTGCTGAAGGAAGAAACTTATCCATGCCAACCATAGAGTTCTCACTTGCTATTGGTGTAAGGAGCGGAATACCGCATTGCGACGCCGCCATCCCTGCAATAGTCCAATTTGTAGCATATGGTGATGAGATATTTGTAAAACTAATTGCATCTTTTTCAAGTCTTTTTAAATTAGGAGTTAAGCCCGGGAAGATTTCCTCATTCATATAGGTTCTTTCAAATTGCTCTAAGTATAAAAAAATTATATTTTTAGGATTCTTTGTAAAATTAATAGATTGGTCGTAAAAATCATCTGTTTCTAAATACGTACTTTGTGTTGTCAAATAAGAAATATTATTAATATTTTTAACTAAAGGATTTAGAAATATTGCTATCAAGCTAATCATAAGTATTAAAATATCTTTTGTTGAGGCTTGAAGTCTATCTATTAATATTCTTTTGCTAAAAAAATAAATAGCTACAATGATTAATAGAGAATAGAGTAATAAAAATAAGCCAGGTAATATATATTCAGTAATTCCAAATCCATTAATTCCGTGTATTAAATGAAATAGAACTGCTTCATTAAATCCATTTCCGGACAGGAAATCAAAAAACGAATAAATACCAAGAAGAATTAAGTTAAAA
The DNA here is from genome assembly GCA_905478035.1 of uncultured SAR86 cluster bacterium. Lineage (GTDB taxonomy): Bacteria > Pseudomonadota > Gammaproteobacteria > Magnimaribacterales > D2472 > SCGC-AAA076-P13. The sequence continues at coordinate 33,154 of CAJQGX010000002.1, forward strand.
AAACTAATTAAAAGAAATATAATTCTAAAAAAGCTTTTGCCAAAGGTATTAAACACAAATAGAGAAATTAGCGAAATACTAGCTGATAAATAAAGCATTTTTGAATTATATATAAAAAATGGCGCGCCTGAAGAGATTCGAACTCCTGACCCACGGATTAGAAATCCGTTGCTCTATCCAGCTGAGCTACAGGCGCATGGTCGGGGTAGTAAGATTCGAACTTACGACCACTCGCTCCCAAAGCGAGTGCGCTACCAGACTGCGCTATACCCCGCACGAGGCAATCTTAAAGTTAATACAAAAAATAATCAATCATCATATGCATAAATATTTATTAATGACATAATATTTGAATGTCAGCATTATTATTAGATGGTAAAAAGTTAGCTTCAACCTCAGAAATCGAGATTGCAAAAGAAGTGAGTGAACTAAAATCATATGGCATTAATCCAACCTTAGCGACAATTCTTGTTGGAAATGATCCTGCTTCTGAAACCTATGTTCGTATGAAAAGGAATACTTGTAAAAGGGTTGGGATGGAGTCAATTGCTGTTGAGCTCCCAGAATCAACTACTACTGATGAATTGCTTAATACTATAAATGATTTAAATAAGGATAATAGTGTTCATGGTATTCTATTGCAGCATCCAGTACCTTCTCAAATTGATGAAAGAAAATGTTTTGATGCCATTGATATAAACAAAGATGTTGATGGGGTAACCTGTCTTGGTTTTGGAAACATGGCAATGGGGTTAAATGCTTATGGTTCATGCACTCCTGCTGGAATAATCAGGCTAATTCAGTACTATAAACTTGATATTGAAGGATTAAATGCTGTTGTGGTTGGAAGAAGTCCAATTCTAGGCAAGCCAATGGCAATGATGTTATTAAATTTAAATGCAACTGTGACTATTTGTCATTCAAGAACAACTAATATTGAGAAAATAATTAAGAATGCTGATTTGATTGTAGGAGCAGTTGGCATTCCTAGGTTTATTAAAACAGAATGGGTCAAACAAGATGCTATTGTAATTGATGCTGGATTTCATCCTGAAAAATGTGGAGATATTGATTTAGATGATATGACTAATATATCTTCTGCTTACACACCAGTACCTGGCGGTGTAGGACCAATGACAATAAACACTCTAATATTGCACACAATGCAATCTGCTAAGAAACTGATTAAAGACTAATCCTTAGTTTCTTTTTCTTCAGTCTCATTGACTTGGTCTTCAGATTGATCAACTTCAGGTTCTACAACTGCATCAATAATTTCACTTTCTTTGTCTTCTTCAGTGTCATCTGAAATTTCAGGCTTAAAAGGAAAAGGCTTGTCTTCTGTAGAAAAAAGGAGAAATGCTAATGTATCACTGAGAAATTCTAATAAATAATCATTAAAAGTTGAAATTGAGCTATTAGGCTTAGAAGTGAATAGATAAAAGAGGAATTGAACAAAAGCTAGTCCAATTGAAATAGAAATAACAAAATTAATAGCAAACGCATACACGACCATAAAGAAAAACCTTACCCATTTGCTTCCCTTTAAAATTTCTTCTTTATCTATATTGTTCATAAATTTTTCCTCAATATGTAAATTCTACATCAACTTCATGTGGATTATTTACTAAATCATCAATAAGAGTCTCAGATTTAGCTGATTTGTAAATAATATTGAATAGAGAATCAACGAGAGGCATCTTTATATCCAATTTAGTTGATTCATTTTTTATAACCTCAAGGGTTCTAATCCCCTCTGCAACTTGACCAACTTCTTGCTTTGCATCTTCTAAATTAAGACCTGACCCTAGATGATAACCCAATTGATAATTTCTTGATAAATTAGATGTGCATGTCGCAACTAAGTCACCCATTCCAGCAAGGCCAAGAAATGTAATTGGATTTGCTCCTTTAGCAACTGCAAATCTGCTCATCTCTGCCATGCTTCTAGTTAATATAAGCCCAAGAGCATTCTCGCCAACTTCCAATGAATCTGCCATGCCGCAAATAATTGCATAAATATTTTTTAATGCTCCAGCAAGCTCAACACCTTGAATATCATTACTAGAATATATTTTAAATGTATCAGAAGAAAGAATTCGTTTAACATCATTTATTAGATCTATACTATTGCTGGCTATTACGGTTCCAGCTACTTTATTATCAGCAATTTCTCTAGCCAAGTTTGGGCCACTTAAAACCCCAACCTGATTATCATTTTCATTTATATTATTAGAAATAATGTCTGACATTGACCTAAATGGATCCAACTTAATTCCTTTAGTGCAGGAAATAATATGAGCTCCTTTATTTATATTAGAAGATATCCTCTTAAGAATATTTTCAAATATTAAACTTGGAGTAGCGACAAGTATTACTGATGAGCCATTAATAACTTCATCTAAATTTTCAGAAGCATGGATATTTGAAGATAGCTGCAATTCTGGATGATAAACTGAATTTGCTCCCTCAGAATTAATTCTTAAGGCTTGTTCAGAATCTCTTACCCATAGATAAACATCACTTCCATTTGATGCCGCAATATTGGCAAGTACTGTTCCAAAACTTCCACCTCCAAGAACAGCAACTTTATTGGTAATCATTTTTAAGATAAATACTTATCAAGTTGCCTTAGATACCTAGCAGGATCCTGCGGTGATCCACCCTCTGCTATAACAGCATAATCATATAAAAAATCAACAAAAGAATTAAACTGTTTACCCTTTAAATCTTTTAATTTTTTTAATAACTTGTGTTTGGCATTAATTTCAAAAATTGGATTAGAAGCATCCATAGTTTGACCCGAGGCTTCAAGTATTCTTCTTAATTGAGCTCCAGGTTCATTTTTTGGAACAACCAGGCATGATGCAGAATCAGTTAACCTGGAACTAACAATAACTTCAGATACTTTTTCACCTAAATGTTTTTTTATCTTTGATATTAAATCTTGATCTGATTCTGAAACTTTTTTAGTATCATCCTCATTAATTTCTTCTTTTGCAACATTAACTAATTCTTTTCCCTTGTATTCCATTAAGCCTGTCATTAACCACTCATCAATGCGATCAGTTAATAGTAAAACTTCTTTGCCTTTAGATTTAAGGCCCTCGATATGAGGAGAATTTGCTGCAGCCTGATATGTATCAGCAACGCAATAATATATCTTATTATCACCTTCTATCATTCTTGCAATGTAGTCATCTAATGTATGTTCAGGAGAATCTTTTTCAGAGAAAGTTGAAGCAAATAATAATAGACTTGAAATTAGCTCTTTGTTTTCAAAATCTTCAGCAGTACCTTCTTTTAAAACCAATCCATATTCATTCCAGAAGTTTTTATATTTATCAAAAGAATCTTTTTTAAGTTTATTCAGGGAGTCAAGCACTCTTTTAGTAACACCTTTCTTAATAGTATCAACCAACTGATGTTCTTGTAATATTTCTCTTGAAACATTTAATGGCAGATCACTGGTATCAATTATTCCTCTAACGAATCTTAGATAAAGAGGAAGAAAATGTGATGCATCATCCATTATAAAAACTCTTTGTATATAAAGCTTTACTCCTCTTGGTGACTCTCTATTCCATAAATCAAAAGGTGGTTTTGATGGTATATATAGAAGATTGGTGTATTCATTTTTTCCTTCAACTTTATTGTGAGCCCACAGAAGTGGATCATCTTGATCGAAAGTAATAAATTTATAAAACTCATTGTATTCTTCATCTTTGATTGACCTTTTTGGTTTCAACCATAATGCTTCTGAGTCATTAATTCTATTTGCTTCGCCTGAATCAGAAATAAGATTAAGTGGAAAATTAATATACTGTGAATATTTTTCAAGAAGGAATTTAACTCTTCCCTCCTCTGCAAATTCATGATTATCATCATTTAAATATATAATAATATCTGTTCCATTCGTCTCTTTGGTTGATTCTTCAAGTTTATATTTTTCTTCACCTGAGCTCTCCCATAATACAGCTATATCTGATTTCTCATAAGCTGATTTAGATAGAACCTGTACCTTGTCTGCCACCATAAAAACCGAATAAAAACCTACCCCAAATTGACCTATAAGATTTGAATCTTTCTGTTTATCTCCTGTTATATTATCTAGAAATGATGATGTTCCTGAACGTGCAATTGTTCCAATATTTTGGACTATCTCCTCTTCTGTCATACCAATTCCATTATCAGAAATAACAATTTTGTTCTCTTCTTTAAAAACCTTTACTTCAATTTTTAGATCATTATTTAATTTAGATATTGATTTATCTTCAACAGCTTTAAATCTTAATTTATCTATAGCGTCAGAAGCATTGGAAACAAGCTCTCTTAAAAAAATTTCTTTATTTGAATATAAAGAATGAATCATCAGCTTTAAAAGCTGCTTTGTTTCTGTTTGAAATGTCTTTGTTTTTGCTCTAGCCATATAAAACCTCTGTATTAGCTAATAATTGGTGTTTAAATAATAAAATTCAAGTGCTATGTAAATTTATAGAAAAGAAATTCTTACGATTTGTGTTACTGAAACTAATAATATAATTAAAGTATTAAAAACGCTTAGATTATGCAAAACCTTAAAGGTTTTGTCCCAACCTCGATCTCTTGCAGCATTGGTCAATGGAATTATTATGTATCCTAGAAAAGAAAATGATACAGCCACTAAAGCCAAGTAAATATCAATAGTCTTAAAAAATAGGTAGGAAACCAAAAGTGCAATCAATGTTAATAACGTTAGTAAAAGGTAGTATCTAGGAAAGATTTTTCTTAAAAAAAGTGAAGCATTTTGATTGTCTAAAACTTTAAATACCACTGGAGCAGTTAGCAGTACTTGTGCAAATATGATGCCTAGAACCAGGGAGTAACTAAGTATTAAAAGGCTTAAAGTAATAATATTCATAATAAAGTGGCGGTCTGACGGGGAATCGAACCCCGAACACCGCCGTGACAGGGCGGAATTATAACCGTTTAACTACCAGACCACTAAACCGTTGGATTGAATAATATCTATTTTAGATAAAAGTGCAACCAAAAACTGGTGGGTGATGACAGGTTCGAACTGCCGACCCTCTCGGTGTAAACGAGATGCTCTACCAAACTGAGCTAATCACCCCAAGCTCAGTATTATATTGATAATATTCAACTATACAAAACAAATTTCTATTTTTTTTTAAGATCGTTTCAATATTTCTATAACAATGAAGGTTTTAGTTTTTAGAAAGGCTTATCCTTGCTAAATAAATACCAAATAGCGTAATAAAAATAAATAGAATTTGATTAGCATTTAAAATTTCTGAAAATATAAATGATGCCAAAATAGTCGCAGTCAGTGGTTGCATTAACAACCCTATAGATCCACTAGATGCAGATATTTTTGCAATACCATAAGTAATCAAAAATTGGCCTCCAAATTGACATAAAAAAGCTAATAAAAATAAATTCTGCCACTCAAAACTTGATGATGGTAATTTGTTACCAGACTCTAACAACATGGGGATAATAGCAAAAATACTACAAAACAAAGTAGTATAAAATATTATATTTAAAGCTGTTTCTTTGCCTAGCTTTGAGATGATTAGTAAGTAAGTAGCATATCCAAATGCAGCAAATAAACATAATATGTCACCAAGTATTTTCCCATTAATATAATTATTAGAAAAAATTATTAAGCCTATGATGCCAATATATGTAATAACAAATGATGCAGTAAATCCTTTAGCAGGTTTCTCTTTAAAAAAAATATAGCTTAATACTGCTATCAATATTGGAGCTGAATTAACAATGATTGTTGCATTAGATACAGATGTAATGTCCATTGCGTAATGCCAGAGAACCAAATCAAAAGTAAAGGCAATAGATGCTATTGCTGAATAAAATATAGTTTTTTTATCTTTGACCTGAAAAGAAATTTTTTTGTTGAGGTAGAAATTAAGTAAAAATAAAAAAGGAAGAGTAAGTATCATTCGATAAAATAAAATGGCAGATGGAGACAATTCGCTCCATTTCACAAATATAGGCGCAAAACCAATAAGCATTGCTCCAGATGCAAGCATAAGAAAATAATTTGAACGCTGAAAATTATTAATCATGAAGTTATACTTTGAAAATGAATACTGTTAATGACGACATTGTAGATCAGAAAATAGAAATTATCTCTGTAGGAGAGCTAAACAGATCTGCAAAGCATTTATTAGAGAATGCCTTTAATAATATTTCTGTTGTTGGAGAAATATCAAATATGTCACGTCCAAGTTCAGGTCATATCTATTTCACATTAAAAGATGAAGACGGTGCTATAGGATGTGCAATGTGGAGATCTCAAGCTTCAAAGCTTAACTTCAGTCCTGAGAATGGAGACAAATGCATTTTAAAAGGTCAGGTTAGTATTTATCCAGCATCAGGCAGATATCAATTAATGGTTAAGTCTATAGAGCAAGCTGGATCGGGAAATTTGATGCAGCAATTTGAAGATTTAAAAAAGAAACTTGATCGAGAGGGATTATTTGACGTTAAAAATAAATTACCGCTCCCAGACTCACCAAAGCATATTGCAGTAATTACTTCGGCATCTACAGCTGCTTTTCAAGATATATTAAGTACTATTAAAAGAAGAGCTCCATCTGCACAAATATCTTTGAGCAAAGCTGTTGTTCAAGGCGATACAGCACCAAGAACCATAATAAAAGCTTTAGAAAGAATACTAGTTTTCAATGAAAACAATATACAAAATCAAATTGATACAGTTATTTTGGCAAGAGGCGGTGGTTCTATTGAAGACCTATGGTGTTTTAATAATGAAGATCTTGCTCGAGAAATTTCTGCTTTTCCTTTACCTACCATATCAGGAGTTGGGCATGAAATAGATTTCACGATTTGTGATTTTGTTTCTGATATTAGATCTCCAACACCAACAGCTGCTGCTGAACTTGTAAGTGAATTTAATTTTAAAGCTCTTGATAAGCTTGATAGTTATTTTCATGAAATTACATCGAGAATTTCTCATTCATTGAAATTAAAAAGACACTCAATTATTGCAGCAAAATCAAACTTAAAAAGTCCTTTAACGATACTTAGAGAGCAAAATCAAAAGCTTGATAACCTTGAGCTAAGGATAAAACAAAGCATTAAGCTTAATAGTCAGTCCAATAATCAAAATTTAAATAACTATTATTTAAGATTAATGGAAAAAAATCCAAAAAACCTTCTTCAACAATTAGAAACTAGAATAAAAAATATATCAAAAATACTTGAAATGAATATTAAAAATAAATTGTCAATTAAGGCAATAAAAATAAGAGATTCTAATAAAAATTTAATGATACTAAACCCTCTTTCTATTTTGGATAGAGGCTATTCCATTATTCAAAATAAAAAAGGTAAAGCCATCAAGGGGAATTCTGATGTTTCTGTTGGTGAAAATCTAACAGCGAGGCTTAGTGAAGGCTTCCTTGAGATAGAGGTAAAAGATGCGATTGCTAAAAAGTAGAAACTTTTTAATAGTATCTATTTCTGCATTTTGTTGTTTAGTTTATTCAGAGACAGTTGCTACTCCAGGGGAATTAATAGCCATTAAACTCAATGAAAACGCACAAGAATATAGTTCTAATAATCTGATTATTGAGCAAGGTAAAAATAAGTATATGATCATCCCTGTTGCTCATGATCAAAAAGAAATAATAATAGGTAAATACAAAATTAAAGTTTTAGAGAAAGACTTTGGTGAATCACGTATTACTATAAGCAATCTCTCAATGGTTGATTTAAATAATGAAGATATGGAAAGAGCATATAAAGAATCGCAATTGATACGGGCAGCTATAAGCACATATTCTGATAATAAAAAACCATCTTTGAATTTTCTTCAGCCTGTTGATGGTGTAATTTCTAGTAGATATGGAAAAAAAAGATTTATCAATGATTCGCCTAGGTCACCTCATCTGGCTTTAGATATTGCAGCTCCAGAAGGTACATCAATAATCGCCCCGGCAGATGCTAAGGTAATTCTAACTGGTAATTTCTTTTATGGAGGAAATTACATAATCCTCGATCATGGTTATGGGATGCTTACATCTTATAGTCATCTTTCAAAAATTGTTGTTGCTAAAGGCGATATGGTAAAGCAATCAGATTTAATTGGAGAAGTAGGCTCTACTGGAAGAGTAACTGGCCCTCATTTACATTGGACTGTTTACCTGAACAAAGTCAGAATAAATCCTGAATCTTTATTAAAAGAAAATTATTTAAGCTCCCTTTTGGAGGCTATATAAAATTTCGTTAAGACTATCTTTTGTTTGAGGTCTGAAGAGAGATTTTACAATCTCGCCATTAGGGTTAATATAAAAAGTAGCAGGAACTGCAGGCGGCGTTTGTATCCCCCATATTTCTCTTGGATGTGATATGAGAGAAGGTACATCAACCTTAAATTTTTTTGATATTGGAGCAAGATCTTCAGCATCCAATTCATCAAAGTTAAAAGCATAGACTAAGATATCTTTATTTTCATGGGCGAACTCCACCAATTCAGGAATTTCTTTTATGCATGGAGCACACCAATCAGCCCAATAATTAATAACAATCCAATTGCCATTAAGCTTGTTAATGGAAGTATCAGATCCATTAAATACTTCGATGTCATTATTTTGACATCCTATTAATAAGAAGAGACATAAGAAGGTTATAATTTTATTTATCATTATGATATTTTAGGCTAATTACGACATATGGAAAATAAATATTTACTAATTCTTTTTTATTCAGCAGGTGGATCTGTTAGAAATCTTGCACATGCAATAGCAGATGGTGCAGAATCTGTTGGTTTAGAAATTAAAATAAGAACAGTGCCTAAAGTTTCACCAGACATTGAAGCTAGTGAATCTTCGATACCAAAACATGATGAGATATATTGCACCAAAGATGATCTTATTAATTGTAGTGGACTTGCTCTTGGCTCTCCTACCAGATTTGGTTCAATGGCTGCGCCCTTAAAATACTTCTTAGATACAACAGGTGATCTTTGGGCTACTAATAGCCTTGAAGACATTCCTGGGTTTGCTTTTACTTCAACAAGCTCAATGCATGGAGGTCAAGAGTTAACTATTAATAACCTTATTACATATATGCTTCATCATGGAATGATTATCCATGGATCACCCTACTCTATAAAAGAGTTAGGTATTACTAAATCTGGAGGAACTCCTTATGGCCCATCACATGTTGAAAGCTTTAATAATTCAAATAACCTTTCTCCAGATGAATATACTATAGCTAAAAAAACTGGTGAAAGAATTGCAAAGTTAATTAAACTATTGAATGCTTAAAATTAATAATTATAAAAAAGTTACAAATATTTTTATAACTTTATTAGTTTCACTAAAGCTTATTACTCTTGTTAGTCAAAAAATTAACATTATTTTTTTTATTTTTTGGTCTATGCCTTTTTTAATTTTTTATTTTTTTTCAAAAAAAAATTCCATCAAATCTTATCAAAGTTTCTGCTTTATTTTATTAATTTATTTTATGTCTGCATCGTTGAGAGTATTTGGAATAATTCCTCATATATATGACTTAGCTGAATTAATCTTAATAGTATTATTCTTTGTTCATTGCTTATTTGGGCCTCGCACACTAAGATCACAAATGTAAAGTTTACTTTACAATTTATAAAGCATCGCCTATGATATGCCCCAAATTTGGAGAATCATATGACTGATAAAAAATCTATCTGGAATCGCGCTAGCGACTTTCTAGCATTAACTAGAAAAATATTTATAAATGGTGTCACAGCTATAGTGCTTGTTGTAATAACCTTTTCAATACTTGGCGGATTTGCCTCTTCATTTAGTGGAGAAGAGAAAATAGATACTACAGACAAGGTGCTATGGTTTAAACCAATTGGCGTTGTTGTTGACTCAGGCGTAAACAGTAGCGATATTTCATTAGATCAAATTATTTCTGGCGGCGGTCAGGTTGAACAACATGAGCTTCAAGATTTGCTAGATGTATTAAATACTGCTGCTACTGATGATAACTTAAGTGCAGTATATTTAAATGTATCTGAGCTAGGTATGTATTGGTCTTCGGCATTTAAGTTAGCAGATGCAGTTAGGAATGTTAAGGATAGTGGCAAAAGAGTTATCGCCTATGCTAGCCCTGTTTCAGGCGGGTACACTAATTCATCATATCTCATTAGCTCGCAAGCTAATGAAGTTTTTATAAATAAGTATGGGGCGGTTCAAGCTTTTGGATTTTCTAGAAAAAGAGAATATATGATTGATTTTTATGAAAATGTTAAATTAAATTTTAATGTTTTTACTGCCGGTGATTTCAAATCAGGTCCAGAGCCCTATACAAGAAATTCAATGTCGGATGCGGATAAGTTAGCCTGGAACGAATTCGCTGACCCAATGTGGAAAAAAATGACAACGATTATGGAAACAGCAAGAGGTCTTCCCGAAGGTACTATTCAAAGCTATGGTGATAATGCAATTCAAATGATGGCTGAAAACGCAGAATATGCTGAAGTTGCTAAAAACATTGGTCTTGTTGACCATATTGTTACAGTTGAGGAGTTAAAGTCCTGGATGTTTGAAGAGTATCCAAATGACGAAGATGATAAGTACTCTTATCCTGATAGTATTTCAATATATGACTATCTTTCTACATTAGATAAAAAAGAAACTAAATCTTCAAATAATATCGCTATTATAAATGTAGAGGGTGCAATCATGACTGGCGAAGTCTCTTATGGTGTCGCTGGGTCAGATACAATCGTAAAAAATATTCAAGATGCAACTGAGGACAAATCTGTTAAAGCTCTGGTTTTGCGAGTAAATAGTCCTGGTGGAGGTGTTTATGCTAGTGAATTAATTACTAATGCATTGAATGAATTTAAAGATACAGGAAGACCAATTGTTTCATCAATGGGAGATATTGCTGCATCTGGAGGAGTTTGGGTTACTACAAGTTCTGATGAAATATGGGCTGAAAATGACACTCTAACAGGATCAATTGGGGTTTACGGTATTGTTCCTACTCTTGATGGTTTATACGATTGGGCTGGCATTACAGTAGATGGAATAAGTTCAACAAAAGCGGCAGAATGGGATCCAAGATTAGAAATGCCAACTGATGTAAAAGCAATGATTCAAGCAAGTATTGATAACACTTATTTTAAATTCGTTTCAAAAGTAGCTAATAATCGAGGAATGTCATATGAAGATGTTCTACCTATAGCTGGCGGAAGAATCTGGGCTGGAAATAAGGCACTCGAGTTAGGGCTTGTTGACGCTATTGGTGGACTTGATGAGGCTCTATCCTCAGCGGCAGAAATGGCTGATATTACTGACTACCAAGTTAAAACATATAAACAGGAGATGGACCCATTTGAGCTATTCCTTAGTGAACTTTTAGAAAATATAGATTTTAAAATTAGCTCTGATCCAAGAATTGAATTTCTTAACTCAGTGTTGCCAAAACACATCAAACTAATCAATCCAAATGAAAAAAGCGTACTAGCTTATTGCTTTGAATGCGATCTAGAGTAATTCTTTTATAAGGGGGATTGTTATCCTCCTTTTATTTTCCATTGAGAGCTGATCAAGGCTCTCAAGGATTTTAACAAGATCAGACATATTTCTTTTTGTATATGTAATCAAATACTGAGCCTCTCTGTCTCCAAGATTTATTGAACTTAGATTTGCTATATTTTTTAAAGCCTCAAGAAGGTGATTATCGCTAATTGGAAAAATTTTATAGCTGTTAAACTTTTTCATTCTTGAATCAAGATCTGGTAAGGAAAAGGCTGCTTTTATATCTTCAGATGAAGATGTAAAAATAAGTCTACAGTTTGTCTGAAGAGAGTTATTTATTAGATTGAAGAGCCCTATTTCCCATTCTTTTTTATTACGAATGATTTCTAAACCATCTATACAAACCAAGTCCATATTTTCTATAGACTCAATTATATCTACTCCATATCTGACAACCTCTTTTAATGGAAGAAATAATGCAGATTTTTTATTTTTACTATATTCATTACATAAAGACTGAAGTAAATAAGTTTTTCCGGAATTTTTAACTCCATAGATATATAGGTTATCTCCATTAGATAAATCTTTTATATCGTTTAATAGTTGCTCATTTTGTGGATCAACATAAAAGCTATTAAAATTTGATTTAAAAGTCTTATTCCAAGGAAAAGTTAACTGTTTTGGGCTATTCATTATGATATTTATTTAAGCTTATAAACCAATCTTTAGCATAAACAACAAGACTTAAAAGCGTTATTATAAGTATAAAAATATCTAGCATTATTAGAGAGATATTAAATTGGAGGATTTGAAGCAACAAAACAACAAAAATATAAATAATTTGAAGTGCTGTTGTTAATTTTCCTAAAATATTTGGAAGTGGAGTCTCCGTTTCTATCAACGTCATATGAATTGCAGCGCCAAGAAGAATTGCAATATCTCTTCCAATAAAAATAATAAATATATAGAGGGGTATGAAAGAGTTAAGCCATAAAATAAAAATAGTCCCAGATAGAAGCAGTTTATCAGCTACAGGGTCAAGAATTGTGCCAAGATATGTTTGCCAATTCATTCTTCGTGCTAAGAATCCATCCAAGGCATCAGTTATTGATGCGATCAAGAAGTAAATAAGGCTGATCACAAATTCGCCCAAAAAAATATTATTTAAGATTGGATAAACCAGGCCTATTCTAAATATAGATAGCAGATTTGGTATAAATATAAAGTACTTACTCATTTTACATGCCTGATAAGTATAAAATTTTCTTCTTCATTAAAATCAATAACTTTAAAGTAACTGTTATCTTTAAATTCATTAACAAGGTTCTCTAAATTACCTAATATTGAAGCTTTGTAAGTAATTTTATTATTTTGAAAACTCATAATATCTATCGACGATATACCAATGATTTTATTCAATCTATCCCTTACATCAATGTAGTCATTGTATGAAGAAAGATCATTAACTAAAATATTTAATAATGATTTTTTTTCAGATTGTATATCTAGCTTTTTAAGCTTCTCATCAATTAATTCTAGTAAAAATTTATCAAAAATTTTTGATATTTTTTGATGTATGTCCTCTGATGAAGATATTGCTGATTCTATATCTCCAGAAAAAATCCAATCATTTACCCCACTCTTAGTTAATTTAATTTTGACAAGCATATCAAAATTATATTTAGAAGAAATTCTATTTACAGGATTAGATAATATAGTTGAAGTTGCTAAATCGTTTGAATCTTCAAGATCAAAAATAGGTAATTCTAAAAATAAGCCTCTGCTACTTGAAAACTTTTCAAGGGATTCAACAAAAACTTTATCAATGGTTTTAAGTTTAGAATTGTAAGATAAATAATATGGCTGTTGTGAGCCAGAATCTATCTCAATTAGGAATAACAAAACAGGCCTTGAATAGTTAATTATTGGTATGGATAAAATATCCAGCTGATTGATAAACTTATCTTGATTGAAAATTACCTTTAAGTAAGACTTACCATCAATTTTCTTTATTGAATAGCTAGTAATAAAATCTTTTCTTTTTGAACCTGAGTTTATAATTTTCCATACATTTGATGGCGAAGAAGATCCGCTTAAACGGTAGACCATATTATTGAATGCAGAATTAATTGACTTCTCAATTTGAGAAGATTCTTGAATTGGTTCATAAATAGTAAAAAGATCATTAAACTCCTTCCCAAAGGAGTGATTAGAAAAGATAATAAAGACTACTATTAAATGTTTAAAAATTTTATTATTCATTTGTTTCACACTAGGTATTCTAAATGACAAAAGAAATTATAGATAATGATCCTTATAAATCTGCTGGTGTAGATATTCAAGCTGGGAATGATTTAGTTGATAAAATCAAGGATGATGTAGCATCCTCACATGGTCCAAATGTTCTTGGCAATATAGGCGGTTTTGCAGGAATGTTTAAATTAGACAAAGAGTATAAAAATCCCATTTTAGTTGCATGCACTGATGGTGTTGGAACCAAAGTAGCTCTAGCGCAGGAAACACAAAAATTAGATTCAATTGGCCAAGATCTTGTTGCAATGTGTGTGAATGATTTAATTGTTTGTGGCGCTAAACCATTATTTTTTTTAGATTACTTTGCCACTTCCAAACTTGATGTTAATGAAGCAGCTGTAATAATCAAAAGTATAGCCAAGGCATGTAAAGATTCAGGGTGTGCTCTCTTGGGAGGTGAGACTGCAGAAATGCCTGGACACTATGCAGGTAATAATTTTGATCTAGCTGGCTTCTCTGTTGGGTGTGTTGATGAGCACAAAATACTAACTAATAAATCGGTTGAATCAGGGGATATTTTACTAGGCATTGAATCTAGTGGGCCTCATTCAAATGGGTTTTCATTAATAAGAAAGATAATCAGTGAATCGGATCTAAATATAGATGAATATCAACATATTACTGAAATGGCTCTAAAGCCAACCCACCTTTACCCTAGTTTGATATTGAACTTGTTGTCAAAATATAAAATAAATGGGATGGCACATATAACTGGTGGTGGATTAACAGAAAATATTCCAAGATCTATTCCAAAAAATCTGTCTGTGACAATTAATAAGAGTTCTTGGGAAATGCCAGAAATATTTCAATGGCTTCAAAAAAATGGAAATATTTTAGAAGAAGAAATGTTTAGAGTTTTTAATTGTGGAATAGGAATGGTGCTCATCGTAGATAAAAATAATTCAGAATTAATTCAGGAAGATATTAGATCGCTTGGATTTAAGAATTATATTATTGGTGAAGTTACTGATGAAGGCATTAATAATCCCGTTAGATACCTATAAGTAATGAAAAAAATAGTTGTTTTAATCTCTGGAAATGGTTCGAACCTGCAAGCTATTATTGATAATTGCAACTCAGGCAATATAAACGCAGAGATTGCTTGTGTAATAAGCAATAAGGAAGATGTATATGGAATTGAAAGAGCAAAAACCTCAAAAATTAAAACAAAAATTATCAATGAAGATGCATTTCAATCAAGAGCGCATTTTGATGAAGGATTATTTAATTTATTGCTAGATATTAATGCTGATCTTATTGTTCTTGCAGGCTTTATGAAAATACTTGACGAAAGGACTGCTAATTATTTTTTTGGTAAGATCATAAATATACACCCATCTTTATTACCAAAATATCCAGGATTGAATACACATAAAAAAGTTATTGAAAATAAAGAAAAATATCATGGAGTTTCAGTACACTATGTCTCTTCACAACTAGATGCAGGTCCTTTAATTGCTCAAGGGCAAATTAAAGTTAATAAAGATGAAAATACTGAAAACTTAAAAGAAAGAATACATAAAGTAGAGCACATTATTTATCCAGAAGTTATAAAGCTTATCTGCGACAATAAAATATATTTAAATCTCGGCAAGACAGTTAATTTATATACCAATGATACCAAAGGCTTCATGCATAATTCTTATGAAATTTAATTTATTTCTTCTAATAATTTTTTCTATAAGCAATATAAATGCTGAATCGATTGGTGAATATTCTGCTAAATATTCGTATATATCAGATGAAATATCCATTAAAGGAATAAGAAAATTAGAAATTATTGATAATCAATATTTAATGAACTTTAAAGCGAAGAATTTACTTGCAAGTATGGAGATTAGTTCTAGCTTTAAAATTAATAATAAAATACTTAAAACCAATAGTTACAAAATCAAAGTGCGTCCAAGCTTTGTTAATAGAGATCAAAGAATAAAGTTTGATTATGATAATAAAACTATTTCATCTTCAGGCAGAGAAGAATGGCAAAAGGAAATAACTATCAATGATGAAATATTTGATCCGCTAAATGCTCAAATAAAAATTAGGATAAATTTGATTTCGGGATTAGAAAATTTTTCTATCAATTTACTTGAAATAGAATCAGGTGAAATAGAAAGAAATTTCTATGCGGTCTCTGGAAGAGAAATTTTGATATTTAATGAATTAGAATATGAATGTATCGTTTTAAAAAGAATAAGGGAGTCTGATGCTAGAGAAACCCTTTACTATATTGCGCCTAGCTTAAACTATATGTTTCTTAAAATAATTGATACAGGCGAGGATAGAAATCAATCATTGGAGCTTCTAGAAATTTTAAGTCTTGGGTAATGTCACTCCAGTCTGACCTTGATACTTCCCATTTCTATCTTTGTAGCTAGTTTCACACTCTTCATCAGATTCAAAAAATAGCATTTGAGCTACACCCTCTCCTGCATAAATCTTTGCAGGTAAATTTGTAGTATTTGAGAATTCTAAAGTAACATGACCTTCCCATTCGGGCTCTAGAGGAGTTACATTTACGATAATTCCACATCTAGCATAAGTAGACTTGCCTAGACAGATAGTCAATACGTTTCTAGGTATTCTAAAGTACTCAACGGTTCTAGCTAAAGCAAAAGAATTAGGCGGAATAATACAAACATCTGACTGGATATCTACAAAACTTTTTTCATCGAATGATTTTGGATCAACAATAGCAGAATGGATATTTGTAAAAACCTTAAATTCATTTGAACACCTAACATCATAACCATAACTGGATACACCATAAGAAATAAGCTTCTGCCCTTTTTCATCAAGCCTTACTTGATTACTTGAAAAAGGCTCAATCATTTTATTTTCCATGGACATTGTTGTAATCCATTTATCTGATTTAATCGTCATTTATTTCCGTTCTCCCTTGAATTGCTCTAGCAATAGTGTTCCCATCAACGTACTCTAACTCTCCGCCAATAGGAATACCATAAGATATTCTAGAAACCTTAATATTTTTAATGTGATCTTTTAGAAATACCGCTGTTGCATCTCCTTCAACAGTAGAACTAGTAGCAAGAATAACTTCCTTAGTATTTTCCTTTTCAACTAAATTTAAAAAATCATTAATACCAAGATCTTCTGGACTTATTCCCTCTATAGGTGAAAGTCTGCCAAGTAAAACAAAATATTTACCTCTAAAACCTCCAGTAGATTCTATAGCCAAAACATCTGAGGGACTCTCAACAACGCATATACTATCTATATCTCTAGAAGTATCAGAGCATATTTTGCATAAATCATTTGATGTAAGCATGCGGCATCGTGCACATCTGCTAATTTCCTCTACAGCCTCCAGCATGGTTTTAGCTAAAACTGCAGCACCATCTTTATTTTTATCTAATAAATATAATGCCATTCTTTGAGCTGATTTCTTTCCAACACCTGGTAAAATCATGAGAGCATTGATTAAATCATTTAATAAATCTTGATTCATTCTATCCTCTAGGTTTTATTGAAGTCTTATCAATATTGCCACTATGTTTTTTTAAAAAATTTTGAATGGATTGGTTGGATGAAATAGATTTCTCTGCTTTTTCTTGATTTGCAGCTTCTTTTTTATTTTGTGCATTTATTGGTGAAAGTGATATATCTCCATGTTCAATTTTAATTTCTATATCAGCCTTAAGCTTTAACCCACAAATAGAGCTAAATTCTTTAAATACATTCTCAGGTATATTGCCTTCATCATCACCAGTATTGAGAATTAATTCTTTTCCTTCAAAACTATTAAAAGATAAATGGCCGAAGTAATTTCTAGCAAATGGACTCAAGTCAAGTGAATTAAAGAAGATGATCCATTCATTATGATTCTTAATTGAAATTCCACTATCTTGAGAAGAAGGTTTAGCTTTTTTTTCATCAACATTAATATCTATTTCAGCATTCTTTTCTACTTCAATTTTTAAAGTTTTTTTTTCTACAGATATAGTATTATTAATTTTAGGTGCTTCATCAATTTTATGAAGTGGATTAAATGCAAGCATTCTTAATAAACAGATTTCGAGAGCTTCTTTTGCATTTGGGTGCACGCTAAATTTAGAATAGGCATTAACTGCTATTTCATATAACAACTGACAAAACTCTTCATCAATTTTATTAGCAAGATCACATATTGTGGGGTCTTTTAAGTTATTTAATACCTGATGAAGAGACATTTGATGAATGATTGATATTATATTTTTTAAAATAGCATCATATTCAGGCGAGAGTTCCTCTATTTTATATAAATAGCTAAAAGCCAGTTCGCCATTCCCATCAATAATGGACTCTAATAATGAGATTAAAAGAGTATTATCTATAGTTCCTAATAATGCACCTACTTTACCAGCTTCTAAACTTCCGTTTCCATGTGCAATTGCTTGATCTAAAAGAGTCAGCGCATCTCTTATTGATCCTTCTGCTGAGGATCCTATAAGCTCAATACTTTCTTGATCATAAGAAATACTCTCAAGGTCTAAAATCTTCTTTAGATGATTAGTTAAAACACTTCCACCAACCGTTTTAAGATTTAACTGCAAGCATCTCGATTGCACAGTTTTAGGTATTTTTTCTGGGTTTGTGGTGGCAAAAATAAAAACAACATGAGCTGGAGGTTCTTCTAAAGTTTTTAAAAGTGCATTGAAGCTACTTTTTGATAGCATATGAACTTCATCTATTAAATAAACTTTATATCGTCCCTGAGTTGGTGATTGAGGAACAGTCTCTAGCAGATCTCTCATATCATCTATACCAGTCTTTGATGCAGCATCAATTTCAAGAAAATCTAAACTTCGACCTATTTTTATTTCATTACAATTAGTGCATTCATCGCAAGGTTTTGAGGTTGGATTGTTAAATGACATGCAATTTAAACACTTAGCTAAAATTCTAGCTAAAGTTGTTTTTCCAACGCCTCTTGTACCTGAAAAAATATATGATTGATGAATTCTTTCTTGAGATATTCCATTCGCTATAGCTTGAACAATATGCTCCTGTCCAACAACTTCTTCAAAGTTTGTTGGTCTATATTTTCTTGCTAAAACCTCATAGGACATAGCGATAAATCATAACATGACCTAGCTTATAACTGAGTCAATTTCTTGAAAACTAAAGCCTCTATTTTGCATAAAACTTTTTTGTTTAGATTTGTCTTTATAATCAGATGAAACTCCATCTTTATATTTTTTATTAAACACATTTTTTGCTATTTCTTTCCATCCGCCTTCATCTAAAATTGCATTAGATGATATAGAGTTAGAAATACCTCTTACTGAAAGCTCATAAATAATTTTTTTTGGTCCAAAGCCTTTTCTTTTTCTTATACGAACGTACATCTCAGCATAACGCTCATCATTAACTAAATTATTTATTTTTAATTTTTCAACAACTGCATCTATTAATTCAGGAGATTTAAATTTTTTTAAAAGTTTATTAGTTAGTTCGTGCTCAGAGTGCTCTCGCCTTGAGATTATATCTAAGGACTTATTATAAATATCAGATAGGCTCTCTTCTGTCATTTAATCAAATGGTATAACTCTTGATTTTCCATTTCTTTTTATAATTCTCACCAACTGATTTTTCGAAAAATCATATGAGCCAACTTCTTGAATTATAGATATTAGCTTTCCATTATCTGTCTCAATTAACAATTCTATTGCATTCTTTTTAGTGAGATTAGATCCTATTTCAGCGCCTGCTGCAGACCCTATCAAGCCACCAATCAAAGATGCTATATCTGATTCAGTTTCAGAATCTGTAACTCCCTTGCCAGCAACACCACCAATTAATGCTCCCGCGACAGCACCCTTTTCTCTATCTCCTTCTATAGTTACTTCAGTTATATCAATAACTTTACCCAAAACTACGTATTGTTGCTTTTGAGCATCCCCTCTTTTAACCACATCAGGAGCATATGAAGTATTAATACATCCAACAGTAAAAATTGAAATTAGTAAGATACTTATAAAATTTTTATTCATTAATATTCTCCATAAACTTATAATTACGTTGTAATTCTTCTGCAATCATAAAGTAATTTCTATCTTTATTCATGCCATCAAGCAGCTTAACTTTAAAAACTTTTGAGTTAAATTTTTCTTCTAGTAATTGAATTTTATATCCAGTATTTAGTTTCTCAATATCACGAGAATCTACTATTGAAAATTCATCCCAATCATTAAATTTTCTTGCCCTATAGGTGTTATATGCATCATTAGGGAGATAATATAAAACTTCACTACCAGAGTTTGACAACCTACTGCTTCTAGTTTCTAGCTGCCAAATGTCTCCTGGAGATGGTTTTTGAATTTTAGTTTCTTCTGATGACGCCAATAATGGAAAAAGAAACATAACAAAGATAGTTAATAATATTTTATTCATAATAGTTTGACCAAAATCATTTATAAAAGTTGCATTAATTTATTCTATCAGAATAAATTAATTAATCTGAATGGCCTTGTAAAAAATATAAATGCCCATAACTAAATTACAAGGAGATGCCGTTTGGGTCTCTATATATTAATAAGCATGCCTTCGGGGTGCTACTAAAAGTCGCTTATAAAGGAGGACTATTATGATACTTAATTTTACTGATCCGTTGTTTACAACAAGAGTACTAGGATTTGAACCGTTGTTTGATAGATTGCAAAGACTATCTGAATCAACAGACAGATCTTCGAATTATCCACCATATAACATAAGAAAAGATGGAAACTTCTTTTCAATAGAAATAGCTGTTGCAGGTCTAACAAAAGAAGATATTGACGTTGAGCTTGCAAATGGAGTTCTTTCTGTGGGTTATGATGGTCCAAAAACAGAAGTAGTAAATGGCTCTGATGAGGTGGTTTATCAAGGAATAGCTCAAAGAGCTTTTAAACAACAATTTACTCTTTCAGAAGATGTAGTTGTTCAAGGAGCAGAGCTAATAAATGGACTTCTTACAATTAATCTAGAAAAAATAATTCCAGAGGAGAAAAAGTCTAAGAAAATCGAAATTAAATCTCCAAAAAGAATTTCAAACAAATAGTTTTCTTCATTTAAAAATTTAGGGGTGCTTAAGCACCCCTATCCTTTCATAAGGTAAAATAAGTAATATGAAAATAATACAACTTTGCTTTCTACTTCTTGCCTATACCAGCTTTATATTTTCTAATACGGTTAGTACCGGACATGCTGAGGTTTCAATTGTCAAAAGCACCATAGTATCAAATGAAAATGAGCTAATTATAGGTGTGAAAATGGATATGCAAGACCACTGGCATACCTATTGGAAAAACCCAGGTGATTCTGGTGGACCTTTAGAAATAACTTGGGGAATGCCAGAGGGTTATGAGGTAAGTGACATCCTGTGGCCAACGCCTTCCTTAATACCATATCCCCCATTAATGACTTATGGGTATGAGAACTTTGTAATATTTCCAATACTAATAAAGATTCCAGAAGAAAATATTTCTGATAAATTTTCAGCAGATATAGATTTCTTAATTTGTGATGATATATGTGTTCCAGAAAGAGCACTTATAGAGACTTCTTTTAGTGAGTTATCTAGTGATGCAAATCTTGATGAGATATATAGAAAAATACCATCAATAGTTTTACCAGTCATAACAAATGTAAAAAATAATAACTTAGAGCTAAGATTTTCATTTAATGAAAATATAGATGAAATATATTTTTATATTGAACAAGGCGATGTTGTTCTTCATGCAAGCATGCAAAACTTAATTGAGGAAGAGAACAATTGGCTTTTAGAAATCCCATTAAGTGATGAGAGTAATTTATTAGAATCTATTCAAGGTATTCTCTCTATAAATAGTGAGTCATTTGTTATTGATGCTTCTTTATCAGATACAGAACAATCATCTGCTTCACTTTCAGTTTTTTCAGCAATTCTTTTTGCATTTCTTGGGGGCTTAATTTTAAATCTGATGCCATGCGTATTTCCCATTATTTCTTTAAAGGTTTTAAGTTTTGTGTCTATGGGTGGCGAATCTAAAAATAAAATAAGAACACATTCATTATTATTTTGCCTTGGTGTAATTTTATCATTCATAGTAATAGCTATTGTTCTTCTTGCACTTAAAAGTAGTGGCGTATTTATCGGGTGGGGTTTTCAGTTACAGTCACCTTTGATAGTAGCCGTGTTAAGCATGCTAATGTTTATTATTGGGCTTATTCTATTATCTGACATTAATATTGGATCTTCATTAACAAGACTAGGCAATATAGGAGCTAATAAAACAGACTATTGGAGCTCTTTTTTAACTGGTATTTTGGCAGTAGTAGTTGCATCACCATGTACTGCTCCATTTATGGGTGCAGCAATAGGCTACGCTTTAATTCAGCCATCTTTTGTAACCCTGCCAATATTCATTTCTCTTGGACTAGGATTCTGTATTCCATACCTCATGCTATCAATAAGACCTGAGTTAATATCCTCTCTTCCAAAACCTGGTCAATGGATGGAAACACTAAAAGAGTTTTTTGCTTTTCCTATGTTTGCTACTTCACTATGGTTAATTTGGGTCTTTAGTCTTCAAACAGGAACTGATGCTCTTATAGATCTAATGGTAAGCTTTCTTGTATTAGCTTTGCTTATATGGATTTTAAACAAACTATCTTCTAAAAATATAAAGATATTATTAATTTTAATTGGTTTAATTTTTACTACAATGCAGTTAAATTCAATAAAAAATTTAGAAATCAAAAGTGTTAATAATGAGAACCAAGAAAATACTAAAATGTCTTGGTATCGTGGCATTGAAGAAGATTTCAAAAAAAGTAATCAGGCATATTTAATTAACTTTACTGCTGCATGGTGCATTACATGCCAAGCAAACGACAAAATAGCACTCTCAAGGTCTTCTGTTGTAAATTACATGAATATTAATAATATTAATTATGTTGTTGCTGATTGGACTAATAGAGATAAAGATATATTAGAGGTTCTTAATATATACGGAAGAAGCGGAGTTCCTCTTTATATATTCTGGAAACCTGGAATGGGTAAACCTCAAGTGTTGCCAGCAATTCTTACAGAAAAGCTTGTTATGGATATACTTAGTCAGCAACTGTAACATTTCTAATTTTTGGTTATAGGAATTAAAACCTTTATAATAACTTTCAACTAAATTTAATTATTTTAGGAGTGATGTTATGAATGCTAGTCCTTTTATTTTGTTTGGAAATCTTCATCTAATAACAATGGCTTTAATTATTTTTACAGCTGTTTTTCTTCCCTTAACCTGTAAAAATTTATCAGATTCTAGTAAATCATTAACTTCAAAAATTATTGCCTTTATTATTTTATCTCATGTAATTATTTCACCCTTTAAAGACTTATATCTACTTGAAAATCCATATCATTGGAAGGAAATTATCCCACTTCATATGTGTGATTTGTCTGAAATATTCTTAGCTTCATTTTTATTGGGTGGTCCAAAAATTTTATATAAATGTGCTTTCTTTTGGGGTCTTGCTGGCGCATCAATGGCAATTATTACTCCAGATATACCAGTGGTAGATCTTGATTATGCATTCTTCATGATTGGTCACGGGATGATTGTCATAGGTGTAATGTATGCAACTATATCTCTTAATAATCGCCCATATGCAAAAGATATATTAGTTGTTTCTGCCATAACTGCATTAGTGCTTCTTCCAATAGTTTACTTGGTTAATATTATCTTAGGTGAGCCAGCAAATTACTGGTATTTAACTGCAAAACCAGCAGGGGCAAGTTTAATGGATGCTTTTCCTGAGCCACCTCTTCATTTACTAATTACAATACCAATTGCGATAGCAATGTTTTATTTAATCTATATACCTTATGCTATTAAAGATAAGTTATCGAAACAGTAATAAAAAATATTTAAAATATAATTTAGTGAGAAAAAATAATTATGGAAAATTTTTTAGAATTAATTAGCCAAGTATGGGATAGAGGATTTCTCGGAATTGATCTTGGCTCAATAATAACTTCTCTGGCTGTTATCTTAGTAGCATTTTTATTTAGAGGGTTTGTGATTTCTGTGATTCTTAATGCACTTGGAAGGCTTGCAGATAAAACAGAATCAAAAATAGATGATGAGATACTTAATGCTCTTAGAAAGCCTATAGGATTTATACCTGTTACTGTTGCTTTATATATATGCACATTGATATTACCTATTTCTGGTCTAGTTGGCGATATTGCTACAAATATTGTTAAAGCCTTTGTAATTTTTACTATATTTAGTGCTCTATCAAATTCGATTAAACCTATTTTTGTTGCTCTCTCTACTGGCTCTTGGCTCACAGCATCTATGCAAATGTGGCTTGAAAGAGCATCACGGTTTATAGTTTGGGTGATCGGAATTGCAATCATATTAGATATTTTTGGTATCCAAATTGGTCCACTAGTTGCAGGATTAGGGCTTTTTTCTGTTGCAGTTGCACTTGGTGCTCAAGATTTCTTTAAGAATTTAATAGCAGGTATATTAGTAATAGGAGAGCATAGATTTCAACCTGGTGATCGTATAGAAGTTGCAGGACAACTGCATGGTATTGTTGAAACAATTGGCTTTAGATCAACCGTTATAAGAACATTTGATACTGCTCCGATGACGATTCCTAATAAAGATCTTTCTGATGTAAAGGTTATTAATCATGGAGAAATGATAAATAGGCGGCTTAATTGGAAAATAAATCTAATTTATTCCACTTCTGTTGAACAATTAGAATCTATTAGATCAGAAATTAAGGATTATATTATTCATAGTGATGATTTTGTATCAGACCCTGAGCTAGATCCAGTAGTGAGAGTTGTTGAGTTAGGTGCTAGCTCAATCGATGTATTGATTGTGGCATATGCTGATCCAATGGGCTTTGCTGCATTTAATGAGGTTAAAGAAAACTTAATATTCAATATTATGAAAATTGTTAAGGCTAACAATTCAGAATTTGCATACCCATCAACATCTCTATATGTTGAGAGCATGCCTAAATAAGAAATATAATATTTTCAATGAGTGATCAGTACCTATTATCGCTAACAATTGTATCTTTATTAGGTCTTTTTATTTGGGGTAAATTTAGATACGATGCATTAGCATCTGGAGCTCTTGTAGTTCTTATTATTCTTGGTGTGATACCTGCAAATCAAGCATTTGATGGTTTTGCACATCCCGCAGTTATAACAGTTGCTCTTGTTCTTATAATAAGTCAAGGTCTTAAAAATTCAGGTCTAACAGGACTTGTTGGAAAAATTATTGGAGGAAGGAGTTTTACTAAATTTCAATTTTTGATTTCATTATTGCTTATAGCTGCAGTTTTATCGTCATTTATCAATAATATAGGTGCGTTGGCAATTTTACTTCCAATAACATTAAATATCTGTCAAAAAATGGATTGGCACCCTTCTAGGTTTTTAATGCCATTAGCATTTGCATGTATTTTAGGTGGCATGAATACCACAATTGGAACTCCACCAAATATTATTATTTCTGAATATAAATCAACAATATCTAGTGCTGGCTTTAATTTTTTTGACTTTTCCTATGTTGGTCTTGTTATTACAATCCTTAGTATTTTGTTTATAGCCATAATTGGAAATAAATTTATTCAGTTAAGAGAAAATTCTAATGCTGGATCATCCCTAATTGATCTAAAGGGATATTTATTTGAAGTTTCAGTAAATGATAATAGTTCAGCAATTGGTATGACCCTATCTGCGTTTAAGAAAGAGGCAGGTGAAGATACTGAAGTTATAGGGATAGTTAGCGAATCAGGTGGAGTTAAAAAAGTTAAAAATAATTTAAGGATTAAACCTGATCAAATATTAGTAATTAAGACACCTCCTGATGAGATAGGAACAATCCTTGATGTATTTGGCTTTTCAATTCCTGAAGAACTTCATTCATTTAAAGACGAAGATTTAGAAGAAATTGAGGCAATGATCACTCCAGACTCAAGATTAATTGGAAGAAAATATGATTTCTTTTTAAAGCTAGCATATGAAGAACTAAACCTTTTAGGACTTTGGAGAAAAGGATCTAAATATAGAACTAGATTAACTAGAGAAACTTTTAGAGTAGGCGACGTTTTACTTTTAGGTGTTAGAGATCTTGATGAAGAGGATGTAACTAATAAAATAAAGCACTTAGGATTAATGCCAATAAGACAAAGAGAACTTCAAACCATACCTAGTAGAAGTAGACTTTTAAAAGGCTTAATATTTTTTATGACTTCCATAATATTGGTAGCAATGAATATTCTGCCTACTGCAGCAGCATTTCTTTTATGTGTTCTTGGTTTTGCAAGAATTAAAATAATAGATAGTAATTTTTATAGAGATATAGATTGGCCAATTATAATTATGCTTGCTGCAATGATACCTATTGGAACAGCCCTACAATCAACTGGATTAAGTGATGTTATATCATCAAATATATCCCTATATGCAGCTGATATGAGTCTTTTTTCGTTACTTTTCTTAATATTAATAATTACTATGGCAACTACAGATATTATTAATAATGCTGCTACTGCAGTTATAATGGCTCCCATATCTGCAGGCATAGCAATAGAGCTTGGTTATGCTATTGAGCCCTTTTTAATGGTGGTGGCTGTAGGAGCCAGTTGTGCATTTTTAACTCCAATTGGACATCAATGTAATACAGTCATTATGGGTCCTGGTAATTATAAATTTACTGATTATTGGAGATTAGGTCTTCCTTTAGATCTATTAATAATAGCTGTATCGATCCCAATGATTTTATTTGTTTGGACATAGTTTGAAATTTCCAATAATGTCTGAAAATGATGATCTTGAAAAATATCTAAAAAAAATTCAAAAAATTTGTGTTCTTATGCATGACAAGAAACATAACCTAAAGAAATTTAATAATAAAAAAACTATTGCTTTTACTTCTTTCTCAGATGGAATTAAGTACTCAAAACAGCCACATTATGTAATTCATTCATTAATAGATGAGTATTTTGTAAAAAAGAAAATTTCAAATGAATTGCCTACTAAGATTGCTATGATTTTTACACACATAATAAAAAATAATGGATGATGCCTTTAAAAGACCAAACAGGCTGACTGGAAAACCATATGAGTCTGGATATGAAGATGATGATGGCAGAGTTTTTTATAAGTATCTAAATAAGCATGGTAATGATGGTTACTATCTAGAAGAATGGAAAAAAGACATGGAAACCTATTTAAGAAAAAAACAGGCTGAGGATTAATTTTTGCTTAAATCTGCCATAGCATCAATAATCTCATCATACTTTTGATAAAACTCTTTAGATTCTCCCATTTTTTCAGTGATTGGCGCTACGACATCTGTACCTTCTTTTATAATACCAAGATTTAAAAGAGTTCTCGCTGTCATAACAGCAGTTGATACTCCTGCCCATCTAAAATATTGAAGGGGGCCCCATTTTTGGATATCTCCATGATCTTTTTGAGTATATTTAGTTATTCTTGTAAAAACAATATCATTATCTCTGTCAACAAAAGTGTACTGGCCAAACTTACCACTTGTATTAAATATCTTACTATTATCGTCATGCTTGGAAATCCACCAATGAAGTGAATATCCTCTTTTTGGGCTATCAGGTGAAAAACCCCATACAACTCTAAATGTTTCATCTATAAAATTTTTAGGAATTATTTGCCTGCCATTCCAATTACCATTCCGCGCGAATAATAATCCAAATTTTGAATACTCTTGAGCAGACATATCTACACAACAGTA
>CAJQGX010000003.1 GCA_905478035.1 uncultured SAR86 cluster bacterium
GGAAGAGATACAGATACAGTAAGACCAATATTTATTGAAACTGATGTATTACCAAGTGCTCATGGATCATCATTATTTACTAGAGGAGAAACACAAGCAATTGTTGTTGCTACTCTAGGGTCATCAAGAGATGCGCAAAGAATTGAATCAATAGAAGGACAAAGCACTGATAATTTCATGCTTCATTATAATTTCCCTGCATACAGTGTAGGTGAGATTGGAATGCCTTTAGGACCTAAAAGAAGAGAGATAGGTCATGGTAACTTAGCGAAGAGAGCGATAAAAGCAGTATTACCTGATGTTGAAGACTTTGGTTATACAATGAGAGTTGTTTCTGAGATTACAGAATCTAATGGATCAAGTTCTATGGCTTCAGTTTGTGGCACATCTTTATCATTGATGGATGCAGGTGTTCCGTTATCTAGTCCAGTTGCAGGTATTGCAATGGGTCTAATCAAGGAAGGTGATGATTTTGCTGTTCTTACAGATATCCTTGGTGACGAAGATCACCTCGGTGATATGGATTTTAAAGTTGCTGGAACTGCTGATGGTATAACTGCCCTTCAAATGGATATTAAAATTCAAGGAATCACCGCTGACATTATGGAATCTGCTTTAACAAAAGCAAAAACTGCAATAAATCATATTTTAGGGATAATGAATGAAGCTATATCAGCTCCAAAAGAGTTATCTGAGAATGCACCTGCGATGAAAACATTTATGGTGAACAAAGATAAAATTAAAGAAATTATTGGTAAAGGCGGGGCTGTCATTAAAGGTATGCAAGAAAAAACTGGTGCTACTGTTGATGTTAGTGATGATGGAACTGTATCTGTTTTTGGACAGAATCAAACTTCAATGCAAGAATGTCTAGAAATTATCGAAGGCATCTTAGAAGAGCCAGAATTAGACAAAGTATATAAAGGTACTGTTGTTAAGATTGTTGATTTTGGTGCATTTGTAAATATTCTACCAGGTAAAGATGGTTTACTGCATATATCTGAGATTGCTCATGAGAGAACAGAAGATGTCAGTAAAGTTTTGTCTGAAGGCCAAGAACTTGATGTAAAACTTATTGGTTTTGATAGAGGCAAAATGAAATTATCTGTTAAAGCTTTAATAACAAAAGAAGATCCTAAAGAAGAATCTTCAGAGGAAGAAAAAGAAGCTGAATAGCTGTTTTTAATTTGATTTATAAAAAACCTAAAAAGTCAAATTTTTAGGTTTTTTTTTGTTCACAGGATTTGCTCCTTAATGCTTTTTATGGTTCTATAGAAACTGCAAAACATAAAAAAACCTAATAGGGGGGAAATATTATGGATAATGCATGGAGAATGATAGGCGACCTAGTTAGTAATCTAACAAGCGTCATAGTTGGAATTTTAGGACTTGGTATTGTTGGAAGTTTAGCTTTCGGTGATATGCTTGGACTAGACGTAATTGGTAATATAACTTCACTTGTTGAAAGTTTAGCTACTAATGGCGTTGTTGGACTTCTTGTTCTAGCAGTTCTAATGAGCCTTGTTAAGTAATTGCTTAACCTCTTGCTAAGAAGGGCTTAGGCTCTTCTTAGCTTTTTTATAAAAACATATGAACTTTAAAGTCACACTAGCTAGCCTAACAACCTTTTTAAACAAAGTAACAAAATTATTAATTCCATTAGTAATTGTATCTTTGCTTTTGGGTATAATTTTTGGGCCAGACACTCCATTTGTTGGAGATGTCTATAATAATGTTTCAAATATACTAAATATGCTCGGAGAAGACGGTCTCTTGGTGTTAGTATCTGTAATTATTATTCTAAGCTATCTCAAGAAAGACTAAGCATACAGCTTAGCAAACTAAGAAAGATACCTTTCTTACCTTAAACTTGATGAATTAAATTTTCTTATAGTGGTGGCTATGGGTGGAATTGAACCACCGACCCCAGCGTTATGAGTGCTGTGCTCTAACCATCTGAGCTACATAGCCAATCGTAGAATGATAAGTCCTAGAATCTAAGAGTCAATATATATTTAAATTTACTTTTAGACATTAAATTTAAAGTGAATAACGTCACCATCTTTAACAATATATTCTTTGCCTTCTAATCTTAATTTTCCATTTTCTTTAGCGCCTAATTCACCATTACAAGAAATATAGTCATTAAATCCTATTACTTCAGCTTTGATAAAACCTCTTTCAAAATCTGTATGAATAACTCCAGCAGCATTAGGTGCAGTAGAGTTATTTTTAATAGTCCATGCTCTTATCTCTTGAGGACCTGCAGTAAAGTATGTTTGAAGTCCAAGTATTCCATAACCTTTAAAAATTATTTTATTTAGAACTGGCTCATCCATATTCATTAGCTCTAAATACTCTTGCCTTTCTTCATCCTCTAACAATGCTATTTCTTGCTCAATTTTTATACATGTTGGAATAACAATACATCCAGCTTCATTTGCAAATTGAGTTAATTCTTTTAACTTTTCATCAGAATTTTCATCATCAGATATATTCGCTATGTAAAACGTCGGTTTGGAGCTAAGAAGTTGAAAGCTTTTTATAATTCTTTGATCTTCGTCACTAAATTTTTTAAGGTTTATTAGCTTCCCAGAGTCCAAATCTTCTTTAATTATTTTTAATAAATCAAACTCAATTTTATTATTTTTATCATTTGTTTTTATTAACTTTTCACATTTTGATAAACGCTTAGTTACTGTATCAAGGTCTGCAAGAATTAGTTCTAAGTTTATGATCTCTGCATCTCTCACCGGGTCAATTGAGCCATCTACATGAGTTACATTGTCATCCTCAAAACATCGCACAACGTGCGCTAATGCATTCATTTCTCTTATATTAGATAAGAAGGCATTACCTAAACCTTCGCCCTGTGAGGCTCCCTTAACTAGACCAGCAATATCTACAAGATCAAGACTTGCTGGGATGATTTTTTTTGTCTCTACAATTTTATTAAGTTCTATAAGCCTAGGATCAGGAAGAGGCACCTTTCCAACATTTGGTTCTATAGTGCAAAAAGGAAAGTTTTCTGCAGGTATAGAAGATTTGGTTAAAGCATTAAAAAGAGTAGATTTTCCAACATTTGGAAGTCCTACTATGCCGCATTTAAAACCCATAATTATTTAGTATGAAGAATTTTTTGAGCTTCAGAAAATTCATGATTAAAGATTAAATCTAAAACAGTAGTGCATTTATCATATGCAGAATCTATATATTTCTTGTCTGTTGGATGAAATTTAGTTAACACCCAGTTAGAGACCATCTCTTTATTTCCTGGATGACCGACTCCAATCCTCATTCTAAGAAACTTTCTAGACCCTGTTTTTTCGAAAATATCCCTAAGTCCATTATGACCACCATGACCACCATCTTCTTTAAGCCTAACTTCGCCTGGATTTAGATCAAGATCATCATGAAAAATAATAATTTTGTCTTCTTCTATATTTATATTTTTCATTAATTTCGTGAGAGTTCTACCACTATTATTCACAAAATTATTTGGTATTACCCATAGAATTTCATCAGAGTGAGAGTAGGCAATTTCAGCTTGAATTTTTTCTTTTAATACAAAGTTTGCAGAATATTTTTTACTTGCATCTAAAAGCCATTCTTTACCAATATTATGTCTTGTTTTGTTGTATTTTGACCCAGGATTACCTAAACCAATTAAACAAAGCTTAAGCACTTTTTAGCTCTCTTCAGATCCTTCGCTATCAACTTCTGACTCTTCGCTTGAATCATCATCGCTTGACTCAGATTCACCTTCAGGTAATTCATCGCCATCAAGTATCTCTGGTTCTTCTTCAACTGCTTTCGGAGCATTAACAGAAATAACCATTTGATCTGTTTCTTCTGAAAGACCCGGTATTTCAGCCCCATCAGGAAGAGACATCTCAGTAAGCCTAATCGACTGTCCAAGTTCAATATTTTCTACATCCACATCTATTGATTCAGGAATGTTTCCAGCTAAACACATTACTTCTACTTCTCTTATAGCCTTAGTTAGAACACCACCATCATTTTTGACGCCAGCACACTCATCTTCATTAATAAAATTAATAGGAATGATAACTTTTAGCTGAGTTTTTCTAGATACTCTTAAAAAATCTGCATGAAGGAATTTACCTTTAGCTGGGTCTTTTTGAAGCTCTTTTAAAACTACCTTTTCTTCAAGATCACCATTTTTAATGATTAGAACCTGAGTATAAAAAAGTTCATTTTGTGAAGCTTTAGTTAATTCATTAAGTCTTAATTTGATATTAAGTGAATCTTTTTCATCTCCATAAATAATAGCAGGAACCATGCCGTCTACTTTTCTTATAACTCTCGCCTTGTTAGAGCCAGTTCTTTCTCTTGAATCGGCATTTAAAATTATTTGTTCACTCATAATATCCTCTTGTTAAATAAACATTTCACTGAGAGATTCTTCATTGCTTAATCTCTTAATACATTCTGCAATAGTTTCAGCTAACGAAATGACGCGTATTTTACTGCATTTTTCTCCTTCATGTGTCAAAGGAATAGAATTTGTTACAACTAACTCATCAATCTCAGAATCATTTAATCTATCTATTGCAGGGCCAGATAGGACTGGGTGAGTGATATAAGCTTTAACAGCGGCGGCTCCATGGTCTTTTAGAGCTTTTGCAGCATTGCATAAGGTACCTGCAGTATCAATTATGTCATCAGGAACAATACAAACCTTGCCTTCAATATCACCAATAATATTCATTACTTCAGACTGGTTAGCTGCAGCTCGTCTTTTATCAATGATTGCAAGATCTGCATCATTAAGTTGTTTTGCTAAAGCTCTCGACCTAACAACACCACCAACATCAGGTGAAACAACAACAATATTATTATCTGGGTTCGAAGCTTTTATATCATCTACCATTAACTTGGTAGCGTATACGTTGTCAGCAGGCATATCAAAAAACCCTTGAATTGTTTCTGAATGAAGATCTACAGTTAGAACTCTGTCTATACCAACTGTATAAAACATATCTGCAACTACTTTTGCGCTTATAGGAACCCTAGCAGATCTTACTCTTCTATCCTGTCTTGCATATCCATAGTAAGGAACAATGGCTGTTATTCTTGAAGCTGATGATCTCTTGAGAGCATCCGCAAGAAGCATAAGTTCCATTAAATTTTTGTTTGAAGGTGAGCAAGTCGACTGAAGAATAAATGTATCATGACCTCTGACATTATCTTTAATTTGAACTTTAATTTCACCGTCAGAAAAATAACCAACATCTGCTTCGGATACTTTTTTGCCAAGAATATTTGCAACTTCATTAGCAAGATCAGGATTGGCAGTTCCTGTAAAGATATCTAACACTTGTTTACTCATTTCAATTACCTAATAAATGGCTGGGGTGGGAGGATTCGAACCTCCGCATGACGGGATCAAAACCCGTTGCCTTACCGCTTGGCTACACCCCATTGCTCTTTAAACTTTTCAGAGGCGAACATTGTAATGGTTTAGCAAAAAAGAATCTCCAATTAGATGGAATTATTTTAACAATTTTTTCTTTATCTAAATCATTCTCATACTTAATAAACATAGAAGAGCCGGTCCCGGAAAGGCAAAGATCAAAGTCTTGAGAATACTTTTTGTAAAAATCATGGATTTGCATATTTTTGTCTATAAAAACTTGCCAGAAATCATTTTGCTTAAATTTATTTACAATTGCATCCTTATGAAGGTCAAAAAGATCGAACATTTCTTTGGTTGAGCTTTGAATATCAGGACAAATAACAATTAATTTTTCATTAATTGATTCTTTTTTAATCAATTTCTCACCAATGCCTTTTGCATAGGCATTTTCACCATTTATAAACAGAGGTACATCAGCACCAAGCTCTATACCAATCTCTATCATCTTATCTAGAGAAAGATTTAAATTCCAAAGACCATTAAGAGCATACAATGCAGTTGCTGCATTTGAACTGCCTCCACCCAAACCACCACCAATAGGAATGTTTTTAATGATACTTATATCTGCACCAACCTTTCTAGTAGTCATTTTTTTAAGTTTATTCGCTACTTTATAAACAATATTATCTTCTTGTTTAATATTACCTTTTGAGCAAGATATATTAATTGTGTCAATTGAGTTTCTAAACTCTAAAGTATCAAAAATATCAATTAGTTGAAATGATGTGTCTAGCTCATGGTAACCACTAGGAAGCCTTTTAATCACTTTGAGATAAAGGTTTATTTTAGCAGGGGATTGTATTGTTAATTTTTCCATTTAACTCACTTTTTCGGTACCTTTATTATATTATAAAAGTTTTTTGATAATCTCTTTTTTTAATTCAAAAACCAATATCTTAAAAAAGCTAATGAACCTGTATAATAGAGAT
>CAJQGX010000004.1 GCA_905478035.1 uncultured SAR86 cluster bacterium
CAGTTGATCAGGATTTTTTAGATTCAGCTGGTATGCAAGAATATGAAAAAGTCGATGTTTATAATGTTACTAATGGTGAGAGGTTTTCAACTTATTTAATCTTAGCCGAATCTGGCTCTAAAACACTTTCAGTTAATGGGGCTGCTGCTCATAAAGTCTCTTTAAACGATATTGTTATCATATGTACCTATGGCGAATTTAATGAAACCGAAAGTTTAGAACATAAGCCAACATTAGTTTATTTTGATAGTAACAATAACATTACAGATATCAAAAACTCTATTCCTGAACAAAAACTCCATTCTGTTTAAATCTAAACACATTCTATTCGTATTATTTTTCAATGTATTTCTTAGTGCTAATACAAATGTAATTGTTCTAGGTTCAGGAACCCCAAACCCTGATCCAGATAGGTATGGTTCTGCTTATGCAGTAGTGGTTGATGACCAGGCATATATTGTTGATTTTGGTCCTGGGGTTATTAGAAGGATATCAGCAATGTCACCATCATGGGGCGGGCAGTTTCCTCAATTAGAACTTAAGAATATTAATCATGCCTTTCTTACTCATATACATTCAGATCACTCTGGTGGCCTAGCTGATTTAATTCTTACTCCATGGGTGATGGGTAGAGATTCAGAGTTGAATTTATTTGGCCCAAAGGGTTTAAAAGATATGGCCCAA
The DNA here is from genome assembly GCA_905478035.1 of uncultured SAR86 cluster bacterium. GTDB lineage: Bacteria > Pseudomonadota > Gammaproteobacteria > Magnimaribacterales > D2472 > SCGC-AAA076-P13. The sequence goes on from CAJQGX010000004.1 coordinate 685, forward strand.
AATATTACTGATGCTTATAAGCTTGATATAGATTATCGGCTCAATGGTACACAGCCTGCCAATGATAAAGGTTTTATATCAATCGTTAGTGAAATAAATGAAGGCAGTATTTATAAAGACTCTAATGTTGAGGTAATTGCCTTTAGAAATAGTCATGGTGATCTCTTTGAGTCATTTGGTTATTTATTTATCACGAATGATAAAAAAATAATATTTTCAGGCGATACAGCTATAAGCACTTCTTTGAAGAAATATGCAAAGGATGTTGATATTCTTGTCCATGAAGTTTACTCAAGTGAAGGGTTTGAAACTAAAACAGATGATTGGAAGATATATCACAAGGCGCATCACACATCCTCAATTGACTTAGGTATTTTAGCTAATGAGCTAAATCCAAAAAAATTAATAGCATCCCATATACTCTTTTGGGGAGCTACTGAAACCTCTGTGATCGAAGATATTAAAGAAAATTTTAAGGGAGAAATTATTCTAGCTTCAGACCTATTGGTTATAGATTAGATAAATAAAGATTGACCCAAGAGATGCTTGACTATAACCTTCTGCCATTAACAACAAAGGAATAAATGAAATTCAGTGATCTGAACTTATCAGACCCTATATTGAGATCATTACAAGATCAAAATTACAAAGAGCCAACACCAATTCAAGCTGAGGTAATACCAGCTATTTTAAACAAAAGTGATGTAATGGCTGCAGCACAAACTGGAACAGGTAAAACAGCTGGATTTGTATTACCTATTTTAAGCATCCTATCTAATCCTAAAAATAACTATAAAGGTCATCAGTTAAGAGCATTAATTGTAACTCCAACACGAGAATTAGCTGCTCAAGTAAGGGAAAGTGTTAATACCTACAGTAAATATCTCAGCATCAGATCTACAGCTGTTTATGGTGGGGCTAGAATACATAATCAAAAACTTAAGTTAAGAAAAGGAGTTGATGTTCTTGTTGCAACCCCTGGAAGACTGCTTGATTTATATAACCAAAAATCTGTAAATTTTAAAAATATTGAAATGCTTGTTCTTGATGAGGCCGATCAAATGTTAGATATGGGCTTTATACATGACATAAAGAAAATTGCAAAATTACTTCCAGAGAGAAGACAAAACCTCATGTTTACAGCTACTTTCTCAGATTCTTTTAGGGCACTAGCTAAAGAGATGGCTGATAAGGCTATTGAAGTCTCTGTTACATCTGATGGCGAAACTGGAGAAAATATTGAGCATTATGTTCATCCAGTTGATAAATCTAGAAAGGCTGAACTATTGATCGAATTAATTGAAACTAAAAAATGGGACCAGGCATTAGTTTTTACGAGAACCAAGCATGGAGCCGATAGATTGCAAAAGCAATTAGATAAAGTGTCTATAAAATCACAAGCTATTCATGGGAATAAAACTCAAAACAACAGAATGAAAGCTTTGGATGCATTTAAAAATAATAGAATTAAGATATTGGTAGCAACTGATGTTGCAGCCCGTGGAATAGATATTAAAAAAATGTCACAAGTTATTAACTTTGATGTTCCAACAGTTGCAAAAGATTATATTCACAGGATTGGAAGAACAGGAAGGGGTGGCGATAAAGGTACAGCTATTTCCCTTGTAAGTGCTGATGAATTTAAACTACTAAGAGATATTGAAAAATTATTAAATCAAAAGCTTGAGCGAATAGAAATTGATGGATTTGAGCCAGAGCATGTTGTCCCTTCAAAGGAAAAGCCACCTAGAAGAAAATTTAATAACAAAGCTGGTTTTAGAAAAAGGAAAAGAAGCAGAAAGGGTTAGTACCATATATTATGAACAGCAATGCACAGTCTTATGATGCAATTATCCTAGGTGGTGGAGCTGGTGGTCTTTTTTGCGCGATTACAGCTGCAAAGAGAGGTAAAAAGGTTCTTGTACTTGAAAAATCTAATAAGTTAGGAAAAAAAATTTTAATGTCAGGAGGTGGAAGATGTAATTTCACCAATCAATTCATTAATCCTCACAACTTTCTTTCACAAAATAGTCATTTTTGTAAATCAGCTTTATCACAATATTCAGCCCAAGATTTTATTTCTATGGTTGAAGCTCATAATATTGAATATGAAGAGAGAAAGCATGGTCAGCTTTTTTGCATTAATTCTGCAAAAGATATTGTAGAAATGCTAGTTACTGAATGCGAAAAATATAACGTTACAATAATTACAAATGCCACAACTTCAATTGTTGAATATAGTGACAAGAAATACTTGCTAGAGACAATTATTGAAACTAAAAAAAATACTACTAATCTGTATACCCAATCAAATAAATTAATAATTGCAACAGGTGCTTTATCAGTTCCAACGCTTGGAGGAAGTGGTTATGGTTATGATATTGCTAAGCAATTTCAATTAGAAGTTACGAATCTTCAGGCTGGACTTGTACCATTTATCTTTACTGATCAAATTAAAAATATTTGCGAGAATCTATCTGGAGTTTCTCATAATGTAGAGGTTACCTGTAACGAAACTACTTTTAGTGAAGATATATTGTTTACTCACAGAGGTCTAAGTGGTCCAGTGATACTACAAATCTCTAATTACTGGTATCTTGGAGATTCTATAAGCATTAATCTTATGCCTTCTGTATCCCTTTCAAATCATATAAAAGATATTAAAAAAACAAGTCCAAAACTATTATTAAAATCTATTCTCTCAAATATGATGCCAAAAGCACTTGTTGCTGAATTAGAAAATCTGTTCTGGATGGAGCTAGCAAACAAACCTATTGGCGAGTGGTCTAATATTCAAATAGAGGAGTTAGGCAATACTTTAAATAATTGGATATTAAAACCCTCTTCAACAGAAGGATATAGAACTGCAGAGGTTACTATGGGTGGAGTTAATACAGATTATATAAGCTCTAAATCCATGGAGGTTAAAAACCAGCAAGGTTTATATTTTATTGGAGAAGTATTAGACGTAACTGGTCATTTGGGTGGGTTTAACTTTCAATGGGCATGGGCATCTGCGTATGCAGCTGGAAATGATTTATAGAAATGAGTTTGATAAGATAATAAGTTATGGATTATTCAGTTTATATTTTAGGAAATTTAATTTTTATAGCGCTGTTATATTGGGTTGTTAAAGACAATATTAAATAGGCCCTATCTTCTGATACACTAGCGTTTTTTAAAATTCAAAATGCTTTCATTTAATAATTTAGAACTAGTACTGGGTGGTAAAACATTGTTTGATGATGTTTCACTAACCATACATCATCAACAAAAAGTTGGTCTTGTTGGTGCTAATGGAACTGGTAAAACAAGCCTATTTAAAATTATTAAAAAAGAAATAGAGGTTGACCAGAGTTCAGTTAGCTTTCCTACAGATTTAAGAATTTCATATCTTGCTCAAGAAGTTAAAGGTACTGATGAAATTGCATTAGATTATGTTTTATCTGGAGATGCTAACTTAATTGATATACAAAAAAAAATAGAAGAAGCAGAAAAAGAAGAAAGCTATGATCTGCTTGGCGAACTCTATGCTATTTATAGTTCACTAGATGGCTACTCAGCTAAATCAAAAGCAGAGCAATTAATGTTAGGTCTTGGTTTTACATCAGAGGATTTTCATAAACCTTTAAAAGACTTTTCTGGTGGCTGGAGAGTAAGGTTAAATCTAGCTAAAACATTAATGCAGCCATCAGATTTAATGCTACTTGATGAGCCAACCAACCATTTAGATCTAGATGCCATTCTATGGTTATCTAATTGGATTAAATCTTTTAAAGGGGCTTTAATTTTAATATCACATGATAGAGATTTTCTTGATGATTGTGTTTCATATGTAGCTCATCTATACAGACAAACTATTGAGTTATATTCTGGAAATTATTCTCAATTCGAAGTTCTTAGAGCTGCCAAAATGGCTGAAATACAGAGTAATTATATTAAGCAGCAAAAAGAGGTTGCTCACATGCAGAGCTTTATCAATAGATTCAAAGCTAAGGCAACTAAAGCAAGGCAAGCTCAAAGTCGTGTAAAGGCTCTTGAAAAGATGGAATTAATTGCTCCAGCACATATAGACTCTCCTTTTAATTTTAAGATATCTGAAACAGATAAAATTTCTAATCCATTGGTTTCTTTAAGCCAAGCTGAGCTAGGTTACAGTGAACCAGTGCTTTCTGAAGTCGGCTTTACTATATGCCCGGGAGATCGAATTGGCCTTCTTGGAGCTAATGGTGCCGGCAAATCCACACTTATTAAAAGTATTGTTGGAACACTGCCAATACTAAATGGTGATAGAGAAACAGGAACCAATTTTAGAGTAGGGTACTTCTCACAACATCAGGTAGATGATTTAGATTTATCTATATCAGCATTTATGCACATTCAAAGACTTGATGAAACAAAAACTGAAAAACAAATAAGAACATATCTTGGAGGATTTGCCTTTAAAGGAGATAAGGTAAAGGATCCAATAAGATTATTTTCTGGTGGGGAAAAAGCAAGACTTGCATTTGCAATTATTTCATATCAAAAACCAAATATTTTACTAATGGATGAGCCAACCAATCACTTAGACATGGAAATGAGGCATGCATTAACAGTTGCTATTCAAACTTTTAAAGGAGCTATTCTATTGATTTCTCATGACAGACATCTTTTAAATAGTTCTGTTGATACCTTTTACCTTATTGATAAAGGATCTCTCAATATATTTGATGGAGATTTAGATGATTACAAAAACTATATTCTTGATATTAAATCTATTGAAAACAAAGATGTAAAAAAGAAAAAAATAAAAAACAATACACTTCAAGCTGACAATACGCAAAAAATTAAATCTATAAATAGTGATATTTCAAAATTAGATAAAAGGCTTTTCAGATTAAATAATAAATTAAAAGAAGCAAATGAAAAACTAGCTAATCCAGAGCTATATACAAATGATGCTGATAACAACCTCCAAGACTTAATAAGAAATCAATTAGAGCTATCTAACGAAATAGAAAGCGCCGAAAAAGAATGGATGGATAAGGCTGCAGAATTAGAGTCTTTAAACTAAAGTTTTTTAATGGCGCGCCCGGAGAGATTCGAACTCCCGACCCCTTGGTTCGTAGCCAAGTACTCTATCCAGCTGAGCTACGGGCGCTTAGTTTGAAAGCATTATAGCTATATTTCTAGATTAACCATAATCCTTATAATTCCCATTAAAGTCATTACTTATTTATTTAAATTACCTATTTACAAACATGTTGAATTATATTTTCACAAGTTTTCTTTTATGTAACATATCTGTATCAATTCAACATTAAAATTTTGTTTTATTTAATAGGAGATTATTAATGAATAAATTTTTAACACTAGCAATTACATCCAGTATCTTTTTTTCGACATCAATTGATGCTGCCTCTAGAGATACTATCAAGATAGTTGGATCATCAACAGTTTATCCTTTTGCAACTGTTGTAGCGGAAAGATTTGGAAAAAAATCAATTTATAACACACCTGTAATTGAATCCACTGGTTCAGGTGGTGGTTTAAAACTTTTTTGCAAAGGAATCGGAATAGAGCATCCAGATATTACCAACGCTTCAAGAAGAATTAAGCAAAGTGAAATTGATAGCTGTGCTGCAACTGGTATTACTGAAATAACAGAAATTAAAATAGGCTATGATGGAATTGTAATTGCTAATTCAAGAAAAGCTGAGAAATTAAGTTTAACAAAACGTCAGATTTTTTTAGCTTTAGCCCCAATGGTCCCAAATCCAAATGGCGATGAAACTCTCATAAAAAACCCATATAAAACTTGGAAAGATGTAGACTCATCATTACCAAATATTGATATTGAGGTACTTGGGCCACCTCCTTCATCAGGAACTAGAGATGCATTCGCTGAATTAGCTATGGAAGGAGGTTGCAAGACGTTTAAATGGCTAGCTGATATTAAAAAACAAGATAAAAATAAATATAAAAGCATATGCAGGTCAGTGAGAGAAGATGGTCTGTATATTGAAGTTGGTGAAAATGATAATTTAATAGTCTCAAAACTTAATGCTAATCCAAACTCACTGGGAGTTTTTGGTTATAGTTTTTTAGATCAAAATTCAGATACTATTCAAGGTTCTAAAGTTGATGGGGCATATCCAACATTTAATAATATTGCAGATGGCTCATATGCAGTATCTAGACCATTATATTTTTATGTAAAAAATGCTCATGCTACATCTATACCTGGAATTAAAGAATATGTCAGAGAATTCACAAGTAGAAGCGCAATTGGTCAAACAGGTTACCTAACCGATAAAGGCTTAATACCTATGCCAAATGATGAATATAAAGAATTTTCAGCAGCTGGTAAAAAATTAATACCGCTTAAGAGCTTGTAGGAAGAATAAAATGATTGAAATTTCTTCCTTTTAGAAAAGGTAACATTTTACACTAAAGCCTTTTGAATAGGCTTTAGTGTATCTTTATTTGGTACAAAAATATGTTTAGTTATTTATTTGTTATATTGATGGTTTTTGCCATTTTTATATATTTTTATGCAAAAAAATATTCAATCACCATAAGAAATCAGAGTGGCTATTTACATTCATTGCCTCAATATTATGGCTTTTATGCAAGTTTATGGTTTTTAATTCCATCTCTTATAATTATTTCTTTATACCTAATTTTTGCTGAATCTTTTATCACGTCAACGTTAATTAATACGCTTCCTAATGATATAAAAACTCTTTCATCTGCTGAACTTAATCTTGTTTTAAATGATATAAAGAATCTAGCTGTTGGTAATATTGCAAATAGCTCATCTTTTACAGAAATAACAGAGGCAGCTAATTTTTATAATAAACAGAACCAATTAATAGATAAAGTTGTTTTTTATAGCTCATTAATAATTGGGTTATTGACATTTACTTATGCATTTAAAACAATTTCTTCATCATATAGAGCAAGAAATTTTATTGAGTCTGCTATACATGTTTTATTATTTGGATCAGCTTTAATTGCAATTTTTGTTACAGCAGGAATTTTACTTTCAGTATTATTTGAGGCTTTAAGATTTTTTGAAGTAATAAGTTTTTCTGATTTTTTATTCGGCTTAAGTTGGAGTCCTCAAATGGCTATAAGAGAGGGTCAAATTGGATCATCTGGTTTATTTGGTGCTGTACCTTTATTTGCAGGAACAATTCTTATTTCGTTAATTGCTTTATTGTTAGCAGTGCCTATTGGTTTGTTAACAGCAATTTATTTATCTGAGTATGCTGATATAAAAGTAAGAGCAATTATAAAACCAATTTTAGAAATTTTATCTGGTATTCCAACAGTTGTTTATGGTTTTTTTGCTGTTGTTACTGTAGCCCCATTTATTCGAAATATAGGTTCCATGCTGGGGTTAGATATTGCTTCAGAAAGTGCACTGGGAGTTGGCTTAGTTATGGGTATAATGATTATTCCTCTAATTTCATCTCTTTCAGATGATGTAATTTCTAGTGTTCCCCAATCTATGAGAGAAGGCTCATATGGTTTAGGGGCGACTAAATCTGAAACTATTAAGAAAGTAATTTTACCAGCTGCTTTGCCAGGCATTATAGGAGGAATTCTTTTGGCTGCTTCTCGAGCAATTGGCGAAACTATGATAGTAGTTATGGCCGCAGGCTTATCAGCTAAACTCTCTTTTAATCCAATTGAGGCAGTGACAACAGTTACAGTGCAGATTGTTACATTATTAACAGGAGATCAAGAATTTGACAGCCCTAAGACTTTGGCAGCATTTGCTCTTGGATTAACATTATTTGTCTTCACATTATTCCTTAATTTTATAGCACTAAAAATAGTTAGAAAGTATAGAGAGCAATATGAGTAATAAATCAATCACTGAAATAGTTAACAAAAATTTAAAAACTAGATATAAAAAAGAGGCTAGATTTAAAAAATATGGACAGCTAAGTATTTTTTTAGCTGTAACATTTTTATTTATTTTCTTTACTAGCATTATTTCGAAAGGCTATTCAGCTTTTTACCAGGCAGAAATCTTTTTAAAAGTTGATCTTAATCAAGAATATATAGATCCAGATAATACAAATGATTTAGAAGAGATTAGATACAGTGATTTTGATGGAGTTATAAATGAATCTTTATATTCCTTATTTCCACAGATAATAAAGAGATCGGATAAAAGACAACTAAGAGATTTGATGAGCTCTGGGGCATCAATTACAGTTCAACAGCTTGTTTTAGATGATCTTTCATTAATTGGACAAACTATAAACATATGGTTGCCTCTAGATGATGAGGTCGATATGTTAATAAAAGGAAACATAGATGTTGATCTGCCTGAGCAAGCAAGAAGAATATCAGATATGCAAATTAATTTTATTGAAATACTTCAGAAAAAAGGCCTTATAAAAAACAAATTCAATAAAAATTTATTTTTATCTGGCGATTCAAGAGAATCTGAGCAAGCAGGTATTTTGGGAGCCTTTGTAGGCTCTGCACTTATGCTAACTATTACTTTTTTAATTGCGTTTCCTCTTGGAGTATCTGCAGCAATATATTTAGAGGAGTTTGCTCCAAAAAATAAATTTATAGATTTTATTGAAGTAAATATAAATAACTTAGCGGCTGTGCCGTCAATTATCTATGGTTTGTTAGGTCTTGCAGTATTTATAAATTATGCTGGTATGCCGCGTTCCGCACCATTAGTTGGAGGGTTAGTTTTAGCATTAATGACTTTTCCAGTTATTATTATTGCTGCAAGAGCTTCATTGCAGTCTGTACCACCTAGCATTAGAGATGCTGCTTTGGGAGTTGGTGCTTCAAAAATGCAAAGTATATTTGATCATATTCTTCCCTTAGCATTACCTGGCATTCTAACTGGTTCTATTATTGGAATGGCCAGAGCATTAGGTGAATCGGCACCTTTGATTATGATTGGCATGGTCGCTTTCGTAGTTGATATACCAACATCGCCTTTAGACTCATCTGCAGCACTACCTGTTCAAGTATACCTCTGGGCAGATTCGCCTGAAAGAGGTTTCGTTGAAAAGACATCAGCTGCAATTATGGTCTTATTAGTGTTTTTACTTCTAATGAACTCACTAGCAATATGGTTAAGAAATAAATATGAAATTAAATGGTAATAAATATGAGTAATAATGAATTTAATAATTTTAAAACAGTTGGAAATACTAAAACCTCTAATGAGGTAGTCATGTCAGTTGAAAACTGCAATGTTTTCTATGGAGACAATCAAGCTTTAAATAATATTAATATTGATGTTGGTAGATCTGAAGTTTTAGCCTTAATTGGTCCTTCGGGTTGTGGAAAATCAACCTTTCTTAGATGTTTAAATAGGTTAAATGACACTATTGACTCATGCAAAGTTACTGGAAAGATACATTTAGAGGAAGAGGATATATATTCAGGTGAAATTGATGTAGTCATGTTAAGAGCAAGAGTTGGAATGGTATTTCAAAAACCCAACCCATTTCCAAAATCTATATATGAAAATGTGGCTTATGGTCCAAAAATACATGGCATTACTACCTCTAAACAAGAATTAGATGAATTAGTAGAAGTGTCATTAGAAAAGGCAGGTTTATTAGATGAGGTTAAAGATAGAATACATACACCAGGAACATCTCTCTCAGGTGGTCAGCAGCAAAGACTATGCATAGCTAGAGCGATTGCCATTAAACCAGATGTTATATTAATGGATGAGCCTTGTTCCGCATTAGACCCAATCGCAACAGAAAAAATTGAAGATTTAATTAATGAGTTAAAAGAAAATTATGCGATTGTCATGGTTACTCATTCTATGAGCCAAGCTGCAAGAGTATCTCAAAGAGCTGCATATTTTCATTTAGGTCATTTAGTTGAAGTTGGCGATACTAAAAAAATTTTTAATAATCCGGAACATGAACTGACTAAAAATTATATTTCAGGCAGAACAGGTTAAATAAAGATTCGTCTCAAATCTTTCGAGCTTCTTCAGGAAGCATAACTGGAATACCGTCCTTTATAGGATAAGCTATACCAGCTTCTCTTGAGATTAATTCATTGGCTTCTTTATCATATTCTAACGCTCCTTTTGATACAGGGCATATAAGAATATCTAGAAGTTTTTGGTCTAACATTGTCATAATTCTGAAGTATACAATAGGATTTATATTGTTTATATATGTTATTGTACTTACTCAAATTATAGAATAATTAATCATGGATCATTTAAAGTTAATAGCATTAAAAGATTTTCCCTTAGTTAAGCCTCTTGATAATTTGTCCACCTTAATTATTGAGTCTATAAAATTAAATAAAATTGATATCGAAGACGGTGATGTAATTATCATTGCTCAAAAAGTTGTTTCGAAAGCTGAAAATAGATACAAAAATATCAATGATGCTATTCCAACTGATGAAGCTATTAAATTGGGGCAAGATCTCAAAAGAAATCCAGGTTTTATGCAAATTATTTTAGATGAGTCATCAAAGATTTTAAGTACGGATAAAAATGTTATTTTAGTCGAGCATAAGCTTGGTTTTATTAATATCAATGCAGGCCTGGATAAATCCAATATTGATCAAAAAGAAAATAATGTATTACTTCTTCCTAAAGATCCCTCAAAGAGTGCAAATAAACTTCAAGAAGATATTGCCAAAGATACTCAAAAATCTATTTCAGTAATTATTACTGATTCAATGACACGACCATATAGATCGGGCGTAACGAACTTTGCTCTAGCAAGTTCAAATATTCAAAGTCTTATTGATTTAAAAGGGGAGAAAGATATCTACGGAAATATTTTAAAGAGTACAGAAATAGCAATTGCTGATGAGCTTTCTGCTGCTGCTGGAATTTTAATGGGGCAGGGAAATGATGCCAAGCCAGTTATTATTGTCAAAGGGTTTGATAGAGACAAATATTCAAAAAATGATGCATTTGATCTAATAGTTAATGAAGAAGATGACTTGTATCGATAACTTTAATTAGATTCTCTATTATAATTGCCCTATGAAATTATTTAGCAAAGAATCAATTATTTTTTATAGTATTCTGGGTGCTTTCACTGGATTTGTTATTGCGCCGTTTATAAGAAGTTTAATGGATTACTCAACTCCAGTAGAGTTACTAATTACAACTTGTTTTATCATCCCTATGTATATTATTGCAAAAAGATTGTTGCTTAAATTTTTTATAAACAACTAGTCGTCAAGAAGTTCAGTCAATAGTTTGGGCGTGTCAGTAATAATTCCATCCACATTCATGTTAATAAGTTTTTTTAATGTTTTCTCATCATTAATTGTCCACACCATTATCTTCAGGTTTCTGCTTTGAACAAATTTAATAAATCTTTTAGTCACAACTTTTATTCCATGTGAATAAATTGGAACTTGAAGACAATCTCCCGGTATTTCTCCTTTAAACAAACCAAAGCTCGCTAAAAGTAATTTAGCTACTTCTTTAGGACCCATAGAGAGACACATCTCTGGATAATTTTCTTTAACCTGTTTAAGTCTATTGCTATTAAAGCTCGCTATACAAACTCTTTTTTCTGCATTATTTTTTTTAATAACTTCAAGTGCAGGAATGGCAACTAAATCAGTTTTTAGATCAATTTGAAAAAATAATTCTGGAAATTCTTTTAAAGCAGTATCTAATTTGGGGATAGGGTGGTCATTGAATATTCGCATTTTATCAATCTCGCTAGAGGTAATAGAACTAAAAATGCTGTTTATACCTGTGATTCTTTCAAGAGATTCATCATGAAAAATATATGGTATTCCATCTAAAGAAACCTGAACGTCAGTTTCTATATATTTACATCCAATTGACTGAGCATATGCAAAAGATGCCAGTGTATTTTCATAAGACTCTATTGATCCGCCTCTATGTGCTAGTACGGCTAACCCTGAATAATTTAGATATGGTTTCATCAGGACTCATTGTATACATTATTGATGTAAAATGAATAAACAGAAACATCACTTTAAAAATTATTTTGAATAAATTTGATTCTATAAGACCCTATCAAGACCAAGAAGTTAATAGCACTTTAAGAAAGTTGGCTTTTGATAAGGATATTGTGAATACCATTATTGATACGAAATCATATCCCTTAATCAATAAATTACCTTTTTCTAGAATGCTTATTTCATTAATGTTATGGATAAGAGTGAGAAAAATAGAAACCATTAGAGAGTATCAAGATATATTTGAGGGCATAGTTAATAATATTGTTCAAACCACAATAGATAATTTTTCAGTTTCAGGTATTGATAATCTTGATAAAAATAAATCCTACTTGTTTATATCAAACCATAGAGATATTACTTTAGATTCTGCTTTATTAAATTTAACTCTGCATCAAAATGGATTTAATACTACTAATAATGCTGTAGGTAATAATCTTCTTAGTGAAAAATGGGCCTCAGATTTAATGAGGCTCAATAGAAGTTTTATTATTGATAGAAGTGATAAGTCAAAAAAAGATATTTATAAGAGTTTATTTTTAGCATCTGAATTTATTTCCATGTCTTTAAAAGATAAAAATGAATCTATTTGGATTGCACAAAAACAAGGCAGATCAAAAGATGGGATTGATTTCACGGATCCGTCAGTTTTAAAAATGATTCATTTATCAGATCGTAAGACTAATATAGATGAATTTTTTAATTCCTTATCTGTAGTGCCTATCTCTATCTCTTATGAAAAAGACCCAAATGATTTACTTAAGGCAAAAGAACTCTATTTAACATCTATGAATACAGAATATACAAAAGAACCCAAAGAAGATTTGCAAAGCATTGCTGATGGAATTACCGGTGACAAAGGCAATGTTCACTTATCCATTGGAGAAGTTATACATTTCGATGATAATTGCTATGAAGCATCCGCAAAATTAATTACAGATCAAATTAATGATCTATATAAATGCCATGCAACAAACGAGGCTGCTTGCGTAATTCAAGGTCTACCATTAAATGAGTCAAAATTTTCTGAGGAAGAAATTGAAAATGCTATGTCCTATTTAAAAGAAAGGCTGCACTCAGTTGAGGATTCAATGCAACCTTTCTTCTTAAAGCAGTATAGTAATTCTAACTATAAGCTGTAGCCTTGCTCATTGTGCTCACTCATATCTAGGCCTATTTCTTCATCTTCTAAAGAAACTCTTACTTCAGTTATTAATGAGATAAGTTTCAAAGTAAAGAAAGTTGCTATGGCTGTCCAAGAACAAATAATAATAATTCCTTGCAACTGAATTAAAAGTTGATCAATAGCCCCAGCCTCAGATATCCCTGATGAACCAGATCCAAGAAAACCATCAGGATTACCTACGAAACACAACATTATAATACCCAACATTCCACCAACTCCATGCACTGGGAATACATCAAGAGAATCATCAATTTTAAAATATGATTTAACAGTTTGAGTAGCATAAAAACAAATAACACCAGCTAAAAAGCCTATCAAAATTGCTCCAGCAGGACCTACAGTTCCTGATGCTGGTGTAATTGTCGCAAGACCAGCAACCATACCAGTAGCTATTCCAATGATTGTTGCTTTTCCAGATTTAATCCATTCTATTGCCATCCATGAAAGAGCTCCTACGGCTGCACTTATGTGGGTAACGAGCATAGCCATACCAGCTGAGCTATCTGCTGCAAGGGCACTGCCAGCATTAAAACCAAACCAACCTACCCACAGCATTGCTGCTCCAATCATCACCATTGTTCTATTATGAGGAGGCATTGGTGTCTTCATAAAGCCGTTTCTTTGCCCGAGATAAAGAGCTATTACTAAAGCTCCAATACCGCAAGTTGCATGTACTACTAGTCCACCAGCAAAATCTATAACGCCAATATCAGCAAGATATCCACCACCCCAAACCATGTGACATGCTGGGAGATATACCAAAGTAAACCAAATTACAGAAAATAGGCACATGGCACCAAATTTCATTCTTTCTGCAAATGCGCCCACTACAAGAGCCGGTGTGATAATAGCAAATGTCATTTGGAATGTTATAAATACTGTCTCTGGTACAGTGCCAACTAATGAATCTCTATTAACCCCATTTAAAAAAGCTGCACTTAGATCACCTATAAAATTTCCATCTCCTTTGAATGCCAAGCTATAACCATAAACAACCCAGCAAAGAGATATTAAACAAGCAATTGCAAAGCATTGCATAAGCACTGAGAGGACATTTTTAGATCTTACTAGACCGCCATAAAAAAGTGCTAAGCCAGGTAAAGTCATAAACAACACTAGTGCAGTTGATGTAAGAATCCATGAGGTATCTCCGCTATTCAAATCACTTGCAAACAAAGCAGGAACAAATAACAAACTTAGGTTAATAGTAAAGAATTTTTTCAACATAATATCTCCCAAAAAAATATATATTATTTAGTTATATAGCATGCAATTTATATGCCACTTAATCTAAAAGACGTTGATTAAAATCGGTGCAAAAGAAAAGGAGTTGCTATTTTGGGTAGCAACTCCTTCAGGGGACATAAATAAGGTTATTAGGGGGGGGACCTTATTTACATTTTAAAAATTAGAATTCTGGATAAGCTTCGACTCCTATCTCAGATTTATCTAAACCTTGGTACTGTTCTTCATCTGATGCTCTAATTGGTAAGAAATTATTTATAACCAATATAGTTACCAAACTAGCAATAAATGTAAAACCAGCAATTGATATAACTCCAATAAACTGTGTTACAAATGATGCATCATTTGATAATGGCACAACCATCACACCCAATATTCCTACTATGCCATGAGCAGATATTGCTCCAACAGGATCATCTACCTTTAACGTTTTATCAAAGAATAAGATAGAGAAATATACCAGCGCACCACCAGCTGCACCTATTAGAACTGCTGATCCAGCAGTAGGGTCTAATGGATTTGCTGTTATAGCAACAAGCCCAGCAATTGCTCCATTCATAGCCATCGTTACATCCATTTTTCCAGTTAAGATTAAACTTATAAAAATAGCTGCAACAACACCACCGGATGCTGCCATATTTGTATTTAAGAATACTTGGCTAACAGCTATAGCACTTCCTTCGCTAGCAATAGCTAGTTCAGAACCACCATTAAAACCAAACCAACCTAGCCATAAAATCCAAACACCAAGTGCTGCCATAGGTATATTTGAACCCGGCATTGGTAAAGATGTTCCATCTTCAGCATACTTTCCTTTTCTTGCGCCAAGAACTAGAGCAACTGCTAGAGCTGCTGCTGCACCACAAAGATGAACTGTACCTGAACCAGCATAGTCTGAATATCCCATTGTGTTTAGGAAGCCACCGCCCCAATTCCAATATCCTTGAATAGGGTAGATAACACCTGTTAAAACAATTGCAAAGATAAAGAAAGGTATAAGCTTCATTCTTCCTGCCACTGCACCAGATACGATTGACATAGCTGTTGCAACAAAAACAACCTGGAAGAAGAAATCTGCTTGCTGAGAATACTCCATCCCGTAAGGTATACCTATCTCTTCATTTGGTAATGAAGTTGATAATCCTAATGAGGCTAAGCTAAATTTAGGTAAAAAGCCCTCAATAAAAAAAGTGCTTGGGTACATAACCATAAATCCACAGACTAAGTACATAATACAAGCTATAGAATAAAGACCAATATTTTTAGTTACGATTTCTGATACATCTTTTTTTTGAACTAATCCTGCTTCTAGCATGGTAAAACCAGCTGCCATAAACATAACTAGCGCACCTGCCATAACGGCATAAAATGTATCTAATGCGAATGCAATTTCCATTTTTTACTCCTTATATTGCCTCAGAACCAGTTTCACCAGTTCTGATTCTGACGACGTCGTCGACAGATGTTATAAATAATTTTCCATCACCAATTTTTCCTGTTTGAGCTGTTTTTACGATAGTCTCTTTCACAAGCTCAACTTTCTCGTCATCGACAAGAATTTCTAGTTTAATTTTTGGTAATGTATCTACAGAATATTCAGATCCTCTGTACATTTCTGTATGTCCTTTTTGTCTGCCATAACCTTTAACTTCAGTTATTGTTAGGCCTTCAATTCCAGCTGCAACTAAAGCCTCTCTAACTTCTTGAAGTTTGAAAGGTTTAATGATTGATGTTATTAATTTCATAATAGGGGGGTATTAAAAAATTAAAGGCTTGCTGAAATAGAAAAGACAAGTGCGTCTTCATCAGAACCATAACCACCATCTTCAAAGTCTGTGTAAGCAAGACCACAGTCATATGATCCACATGTGAACCCATAAGAGATAGCTATATTATCTCCATAATCATCATACTCACCATATGAAAAGCCTAATGCGCCTAGTGCATATGATATTTCTGTGTAATCAGGTGCTCCACTTTGTCCTAATGCAAATGTTAGGCCTAAATCACCATAACTTAATCCAACTACCACTTCTTCAAAATCTAAACCTGTTTCATTTTTAGGATAATCAAAAGCTACATAACCTAGATCAATACCTAATGAGCCTAATTCAAACCCATATCCGAAGTAATAATCTAATTCACTTCCTGCACCATCGTTAAAATTAACATTAGAACCCCAGATGCCTGCATAGAATCCACTTTCATCTTCAAAATCAAAACCACCTGACATTGCAGGACCATCTGTTTGAGTCATTCCTCTCCAAATATAGTCAGATGCAAAACTTACGTTTGCACTAACTGCAGCAAAAGTTGGAAGAGAGATTAAACTCACCAATAATAATAATTTTTTCATTTTTACTCCTTTTATAAAAAAATAATTCATATTCACTTATACCTAATGCAATTAACATGCCAATATGAAATAGTTTTATGAAATCTAATTAAAAGATATAATTATTAAAAATTTATAAGGGGATATGATGGATCTAAAAAATAATGTTGCACTTGTAACTGGCGGAGCGTCTGGACTTGGAAGAGGAACCGTTGAGTACTTAGTTTCTAAAGGGGCAAAGGTTGCCATTCTTGATATTAATGATGACAAAGCTCAAGAGGTTGTTAACTTATTAGGAGCTGAAAATGTATCTTATTTTAATACAAATGTAATGGAAGAAGAATCAGTTCAAAATGCAATTAATGGAATTAAGGAAACATTTGGTAAGCTTAATTTTGTTATTAATTGTGCAGGAACGGGTTATGGCGCAAGAATTTTAGGAAGAAAAGGACCACATCCATTAGATATTTTTAAATTTATTATTGATTTAAATCTTGTAGGTACCTTTAATGTAATGAGGCTTGGTGCTGAGTTAATTGATAAAAACGATCCTGATGCAAAAGGTGAAAAGGGCGTTATTATTAATACTGCATCAATAGCTGGCTATGAAGGTCAGATTGGACAATCAGCATATAGTGCTTCAAAAGCAGGAGTCATTGGACTTACACTCACAGCAGCAAGAGATCTTGCTCGACATAGTATTAGAGTTTGCACTATCGCACCTGGAATTTTTGATACACCTTTAATGCAATTAGCAAAAGATGAGAACAAAGAAGCTTTGCTTGAAAGCACTCAATTTCCTCACAGATTTGGACATGTAGATGAATATGCACAGCTTGCTGAACATATTATTAGTAATACTTATTTAAATGGCGAAACTATAAGACTTGATTCTGCTATGAGAATGGGTGCACAGTAAATAACTACTGTATAGCAACCCAATAAGTCATAGCAATAACAACAACAGTAACTAAAAAAAGTATAACTTTTGTGTCAGACTTACTGTCTTCGTTTGCTTCTGCAGATTCATAATATTTTTCAAATTCGTCTTTATTCATTTTAAGCTCCGTGTTTGATTACTATTCTTCCAACTTGTTTACCTTGAAGTATTTTGGTTACTTCTTGCCCAACAGACTCGAGGTTTATTTCTTTAGTTTGTGATTTTAGATCCAACTGCCAAGTTGAAGACAATAAATCCCAAAGTTGTTTTTTGAATTCTAAAGGAGATTCAGCAGAATCTACACCTATTAATGATACTCCTCTTAATATAAATGGAAAAACTGAAGAGGTAAATTTCATTCCACCTACGTTTCCACAACAAGATATAGCACCTTCATTGGCTATCATAGATATCATTTTAGCTAATATATCTCCTCCAACTGTATCAACTGCTCCACCATACAAGCCTTTATCAAGTGCCTTTGCTGGCTCTTTAATATAATCAGATCTTTGGATAACTTTAGATGCACCCATTTTTATTAGAGTTGCTTCTTCATCTAATTTTCCAGTTATTGCATGAACTTCATATCCAATTTTAGATAAAATATGAACTGCAACAGAGCCCACTCCGCCAGTTGCGCCAGAAACTAATACAGGAAGATTATCTGAAATCCCTGAATCAATAATTTTTTTCACACATGCAGCTGCAGTAATGCCGGCAGTACCTATGCTCATAGCATCAACCATTTCTAGGTTTGAAGGAAGGTGTAGTACCCAGTCTGCTGGCAGATGAACAACTTCGCCAAAGCCACCATGAACCGCCATACCAATTTTATAACCTGTAGCAACAACGTTATCACCAACAGCAAATCTATCATCTTTACTTTCAATAACAGTACCGCAAACATCAATGCCAGGAACAAATGGATATGACTTTGCAACACCTTTTACGCCAGTTGAAGCTAACGCATCTTTATAGTTAAGAGATGAATAATTAACTCTTATTAATAAATGATTATCATCAACAGAAGGAGCATCTAGTTCTTTAACAGAGCCTATAAACTGATCATCAATCTGTTCTATAAGATAAGCTTTGTATTTCATAATATTAATCAGATAGAAATTTTTCAGCATCAAGCGCGGCCATACAACCAAAACCAGCAGATGTAACTGCTTGTCTATAAACTTGATCGGAGACATCACCGGCAGCAAAAACACCATCAACAGATGTTGAGGTTGCTGAGCCATTCGTTCCAGATTTAATTTGTATATATCCATGATCCATATCTAATTGACCATCAAAAATATCCGTATTCGGCTTATGACCTATTGCAATAAAAACACCCATAACTGGAATATTAATTTCGCCTCCATCCTTTTCAATTAAAACACCATTAACACCCATTTGATCTCCAAGAATTTCTTTTAATTGTGAATTCCATATGATATTAACTTTTCCATTTTTTTCTTGTTCAAATAATCTATCTTGTAGAATTTTTTCAGCCCTTAACTCATCTCTTCGATGAATAAGATGAACTTTTGAGCATATTCTTGAAAGGTATAAGGCCTCTTCAACAGCAGTATTGCCGCCTCCAACAACTACAACCTCTTGGTCTTTATAGAAAAAACCATCACAAGTTGCACAGGCAGAAACACCTTTTCCTAAAAATTCTTTTTCAGAAGGAAGTCCTAAATACATGGCACTTGCACCTGTAGAGATAATTAAAGAATCACAAGTATAAGAATGAGTTCCCTTTAAACTGAAAGGCCTTGATGACAAATCAACTTCATTAATGTGATCATTTATTATTTCAACATCAAATTGTTGAGAATGTTTTTTCATTCGTTCCATTAACTCTGGTCCTTGAAGCCCATCACTATCTCCAGGCCAGTTTTCTACATCTGTTGTAGTAGTTAATTGACCACCTTCTTGAGAACCAGCAATAATTATAGGATTTAAACCAGCACGAGCAGCATAAATACTTGCAGAATAACCAGCAGGGCCGGAACCAAGAATTATTAATTTATTGTGATTATTAGACATGTTATTGTGATTATTAGATATGGTGTAGATTATAATTGAATATTGCTTAATATGTGTTTGATTGAACTTAAATTTTTATAAAAATAATTATGATTCCAATATATGTAAAAAATACTCTACTTAATTTTTTAAGTTTCTTTTTAATAGCTTTTTCTTTGTATATATTTATTGCTTTAGTTTCATACAACCCAAGTGATTCTGGCATTCTCAATGTTAATTCAAATCCAACAATCCAAAATTTGGGCGGACCTTTGGGTGCAAAAATCTCTGATTTCTTATTTACAGTTATTGGCATAGGTTCATATTTAGTGCTTTTAATAGGTTCTATTTGGGCATTACAAATCTTATTTTTTAAGGATCCATATAACTCACGAATAAAAATAGCAGTTAGATTTACTAGCTCAATAATTTTACTTATTAGTTTTTGTTCAATAGTTGAGTATTATTTTGCTAATGGTAGTGGTGGATATTTGGGTACCTCCAGTTTTATAGCTTTATCTAATGGACTTGGATTTATTGGAAGCTTGATTTTCTTAGTGATATTTATAATTCCAGCCTCTTCTTTAGCATTTAATTTTTCATGGCTAAATATCATTGATTTACTTGGAACCTTTATTATTAATACTACCAAGCTTGCTAAAAGTTATTTGGTTTCAATTTTTACTACACTTTTAAATTTAATTTCTACTCTTATAGCTAAACTCAAAGAACAAAAAAAATCTATTTCAGAAAAAAGATTAGAAAAGAAAATCGAAAAAACCAAAACAATACATCAGCCAAAGAAGAGTGAAAAAAGTGCAGATTTTTCTTCTAAAGTTATTTCATCTGAAACAAAGCAACCAGATCTTCCTAATACAACAGAAACAAAATTAAAAGAAATAGAAAGTACAAGCATTAAAGAATCAGATCCTAAAGCAATCATGCCAAGTACTGAGTTACTTGATAGAGCTTTAGATGATGGTTCTTCTTTATCAGAAGCAGAGTTAAGTCAAATAGCTGATCTACTTGAAACTAAACTTCAAGAATTTGGTATAGAGGCTAGTGTAGAATCAGTTCTCCCTGGGCCTGTAGTTACCAGGTTTGAGATTCAACCTGCGCCTGGAACTAAGGCAAGTAAAATAACTGGAATAGCACAAGATATAGCAAGATCACTATCTGTAAGTAGTGTAAGGGTTGTAGAAGTTATTGAAGGCAAGTCTTATGTAGGTATTGAAATACCTAATACAAATAGAAAAATGGTAAGGCTAACTGAAATTCTATCTTCTCAAGCGTTTAAAAACTCTCCATCAAATCTTACGCTTGCTCTAGGTCATGACATCTCTGGAAACCCTGTTGTTGTAGATTTAGCAAAAATGCCTCATTTACTTGTTGCTGGTACTACAGGATCTGGTAAGTCGGTTGGTGTTAATGCAATGCTTTTAAGTCTCTTGTTTAAATCTGATCCAAAAGACGTCCGTCTAATTTTAATTGATCCAAAAATGTTAGAACTGTCTGTTTATGATGGTATACCTCACTTATTAACACCAGTTATTACAGATATGACTGATGCATCAAATGGTCTCAGATGGTGTGTTGTTGAAATGGATAGAAGGTACAAATTAATGTCTATGATGGGTGTTAGAAATTTAGCAGGCTTTAATAAGAAGATTGAAGATGCTGCTGCTAACGGAAAACAGATCATAAATCCATTGCGTCCAGAGGATGAAGAGTATTTAGAAACCCTTCCATCTATTGTAGTTGTAGTTGATGAATTTGCTGACATGATGATGCTTGTTGGTAAAAAAGTGGAGCATCTAATTGCAAGAATAGCTCAAAAGGCTAGGGCAGCTGGCATACATCTCATTTTAGCGACTCAAAGACCATCAGTTGATGTGATTACGGGATTAATTAAAGCTAATATTCCAACAAGAATAGGTTTTCAGGTTTCTACAAAAATAGATTCCAGAACAATTCTTGATCAAGGTGGTGCAGAGCAATTATTAGGTTATGGAGATATGCTCTATCTTCCTCCAGGAGTTGGTGTTCCTATTCGTGTTCATGGTGCTTTTGTTGGTGATGATGAAGTGCACAGAGTTGTTAATGACTGGAAGTCTAGAGCAGAACCAGATTATCTTGAGGATATAGTTTCTTCAGCTCAAGAAACTGGACCTATTCCAGGTTGGTCTGGTTCAGAAGCAACATCCTCTGAAGATGCTGATGACTTATATGATGAAGCTGTAAATTTTGTTCTTGAATCAAGAAGGGCATCTATTTCTGCTGTTCAAAGAAAACTAAGAATTGGTTACAACAGAGCAGCTCGTTTGATAGAGACTATGGAAGAAGCCGGCCTTGTTTCTGAAATGAGCTCTAATGGCTCAAGGGAAGTTCTAGTTCCAAAAAGAGATTAATGAATAAATTTATAGGATTACTAATTTTAATTACATCAATGAGCATAAGCTCAAATGAACTTATTGATACTTTTAATAAGTTAATTCTTAAAGATCTAGATTTTAATCAAAAAACCATGAATTTAAAAACTAGTAAAGTTGACAACTCATTCGGCAATATTAAAAGAACAAATAAGGTTATTACAATCAATGTAGAAAGCCCTTTTAAAGAAAGATATAAAATAAATGAAGATTATATTGAGATATATGATTATGATTTTGATGAAACCAAAACACTGCTTTTAGAAGATATAGATATAAAGACAATAGAATTTTTATCAAAAGGAATTAACGATAAGGATGTCATATCATTTGATAACAAGTCATTAATTGTAAAAAGCATTCAGGATGATATTTATTTTGAACTTATTAATGCGGAAAGCTTTATTATAAAATTTAAAGATAATTTAGGCCTTGAAAATTTAATAAATTTTCAGGTCAGCGGTTGAGATGAATTTATTATTTATTGGCATAGGAGGATTTCTTGGGGCAATCTCGAGATTTGCCTTGAGTGAATTTATTATAAAGCTTCTACCTAACACTATTACTTTAGGAACTCTATCAATAAATGTAATTGGTTGTCTCTTAATCGGCTTATACCTTGGTAACTCTATCCCAATTAAAGATTCCTCATATTATTTTTTTGTTATTGGTTTTTTAGGTTCATTCACAACTATGTCTGCTTTTACTCATCAGACAGTCGAACTAATCAATACAAATACTTTTCTTGCAACGTCATATATAATCTCCACAATATTTTTATGTATTTTAGCTACTTACATAGGAACACTTATTTCAAGATAAATGATAAATATTAAAAAATTAAGAGATGAAATTGATGCTGTTGAAAATGCCTTAGCAACTAGAGGTTATGCTCTGGATAAAGATTTATTTATCAATCTAGAAAAAGAAAGAAAGGTACTTCAAGTTGAAGTTGAGTCATTACAGTCTGAAAGAAAAAGTCTTTCTAACGAATTTGGTAAACTTAAATCTCAGGGGAAGGAAACTGATGAGCTCAAAGTTAACATTGATAAAATCAATAATAAATTAAAAGACAAAGATTCAACTTTGCAGACCATTCTTGAAAAAATTAATATATTTCTACTTGATATACCAAATATTCCACATGAATCAACTCCTATTGGTTTAAATCAAGACAACAATGTTGTTATAAAAAAATATGGAGATAATCTGTCTACTAATTCTGTTGATCATCTAGATATTACCTCAAATATTGATACAGAACTTGCGGCTAAACTATCTGGATCAAGATTTTCTGTGCTTAAGGGTGATATTGCAAAACTTCAAAGAGCATTAATAAGTTTTATGCTTGATACAGCGATCAAAAATGGATATGAAGAATACTATGTTCCTTTTATGGCTAATAAAGATTCGCTGACTGGCACTGGTCAACTTCCCAAATTTGAAGAGGATTTATTTAAAACTACTGAAAATCTATATTTAATTCCAACTGCTGAGGTTCCCTTAACAAATATACATAGAGACAGTTTAATCGATCAAAATAAGCTGCCAATTAAGCTTACCTCTCATACTCCATGTTTCAGATCTGAGGCCGGTAGTTACGGCAGAGATACTAAAGGCCTAATTAGACAACATCAATTTGAGAAAATTGAACTTGTTGAGGTTGTTGAAGCAAAAAATTCTATGGATGCTCTGAACGGTTTATTGAATAATGCTGAGGAGATTCTTCAGCTACTAGAATTGCCATACCAAGTTGTAGAGCTTTGTACGGGAGATATTGGGTTCTCAGCTTGTAAAACTTTTGATATTGAGGTTTGGATGCCTAGTCAAAATACCTATAGAGAAATTTCTTCTTGTTCTAATTTTAGTGATTTTCAGGCTAGAAGGGCTAACATTAAAATCAAAACACATTCAGGTAAAGATTTAGCTCATACAATTAATGGCTCAGCTCTTGCAGTTGGTAGAACTTTAATTGCTATTTTAGAAAATAAATATGATGGTTCTAAAGAAATTACCTTACCTCAAGCACTTAAACCATATATAGAAAATCTTACTATCTCCATTTAGTAAAAAATTAATTCATTTTTGTCATAATTTAGATATATTTCTTGTTTTATTTCATCCAAAAGTAGATAATTAATACATATAAACTTTATGGGGAATTATTCGATGTTTACTCAAACTAAGTACCTTTTTACAGGTTTCTTTTTATTATCACTTTTTAGTGCAAATATATTTGCAGCTAATGACACAACTTCAGCTCTTAGAGGTGAAACTAATGTTGGGTCTGCAACTGTAGAATTAACTCACATCCCAACTGGAATTACAAAAACATCATCATCTGATGAGAATGGTGTATTTTCAATTGGTAACTTAAGACCTGGTGGTCCATACAAAATTACAGTTTCTAAAGCAGGCTATGTAACTGAAACTTTAAATGATGTATACCTATCAGTTTCAGAAACCGCAAGATTAACAGTTGGATTAGCTGCTGACGGAGACATGGATGACGTTACTGTGGTTGGTACTAAATCTGCAAGAATTCAAACGTCTCTAGCTGTTACAGCAGAAGATATTGAAAATATACCTAGTATTGAAAGATCTATTTCTGATTACGTCAAAAAAGATTCAAGGATCTTTGTTGAAGGAACATCAAGAAATGCAACAATCTCAGTTTCAGGAACAAATAACAGATACAACAACTTCACTGTTGATGGTATTGAGCAGAATGACCAACTAGGTCTTAATGCTAATGGTTTTCCCTCAGTAAGAAATCCTATAAGCATTGAAACAATTGCACAAATTCAAGTGGATATAAGTCCATTTGACGTTTCAAAAGGTAACTTTACTGGTGCAAGTATTAATGCTGTTACTAAATCAGGTACTAACGAATTTAAAGGATCTTACTATTCTTATAATACTGATGAAGATAATGTTGGTAAATTAAATGGCCAAAAGGCTAGTCAATTTGAAGATTCTACTGAAGGTTTCGTTATAGGCGGCCCAATAATCAAAGACAAGCTTTTCTTCTTTGGGTCTTATGAAGAATTTGAATCTGTTACTCCTGCTGAACCTTATACATATAGAATTGCTACTCAGGCTTTAATTGATGAGATTGCTTCCCAGACTCAAGCTTTATATGGCTATAACCCTGGAACAACATCTTTCTTACCTCCTCCAGAAAAAGCTGAGAAAGAGATGTATAAACTTGATTATTATATTAATGAAAATCATCGATTAGAGTATGTATACAGTTTCTCAGAAGATAATACAGTGAGACCATATAACTACGATATTAGATTTAGCTCACATTATTACAACTATCCAGCAATGACTGAGAAAGATACATATGCTTACTATGGAGATATATCAGATAATCTTTATGTTCAAGCTAAATATTCAGAAGTTGAATGGGCTAACGACCAAGACGCACTTGGAGGAGAAGACTTTCCTCATGTAGAAATCAGAATTACTGCTCCGGATGGATCGTATACATCTGGTAATCGTGAATCTATTTTCCTAGGTCCAGACAAGTACAGAAGTGCTAACGAAGGTTTTGCTTTTGATGAAATCCTTAACTTAAAAGCTGTTTACACAATGGGTGACCATGAAATAACAGTTGGTTATGACAGTATTGATAAAAGACTAGGTAACCTATTTATATCAAGAGAAAACGGAGCTTATCAGTTTAAAGGTGTAGATAACTACTATGCTGGTATTCCTTCATTCTTTAGATTTAATAAATCTGCTACTGGTGATCCATACTACGCAATGGCTGGTTTCTCTGGTACTTTTGAAACTTTATATGTTCAAGACAAGTTTTATGTATCAGATATCCTGACTGTTAATTATGGTTTGAGATATGACAGCTTTGATATGGATAGCGGCCCAGCTTATAACGAATATGGATCAGGCTTATTAGGCTTCAGAAATGATACACCTGCAAGCACAAGCATTTTACAACCAAGATTTGGTTTCCAACTGGATGCAACTAACTTAGATATGTTCAGTAGCGATAGAATTGTTGCTGCTGAATTAAGAGGTGGATATGGTTTATTTGCTGGTAGAGTTCCTAACGTTTGGCTAGCAAGCCCATTTGCTAACTCAGGTGTGGTTCAATACGGATCAAGATACTATAGCCCTTGTCAGACCGCTGGAGACAGAACTTGTTTTAAAGCTCCAGAAACTATTTCTCAAGATTTCCCTTACAGTGAATTCGCGAGTACTAGTCCTGCACAAGCTATTGATCCAAATTACGACACTCCATCAACATGGAAGCTTAACTTAGAGTTATTACTAACAACTGCTGATGGTACAAATGTTAAATTAGCTTTCAATAAAGATGATTCTGAAGACGGTATTGGTTTCTCTGATGCGTCAGCTACTGTTGATCAAGTTGGAGCTACTGGTGTAGTTACATATGATACTAAAGGCGCTTTTTATGTAACTAATGCTGAAGGCACAAATTCACAATCATTTACTATTTCAATGGATAAAACTTTTGATAATGGTCTTGATGTGTTTGCTAGTTATACAAACCTAGATGCTGAATCTGGTTGGGTAGCTACATCATCTCAGCTTTCATCAAACTTAGAATATATGCCTAGAGTTGATCTAATGAATGTAGGTGTTGGAAAAACACCATGGGCGATTGAAGACAGAATAGTTGCTGGTTTAAACTATACTGTAAATTGGTTCCCTAATTCACCAACTAAATTCTCATTATTCTACAAAGCATATTCTGGAAAAAGATTCAGTTATGTATTTGATGGAATTGATGACGGTTATGACGACGGTAATACATTACTTTACATTCCTACATTAAATGACCCTAACGTTGTTTATAGTGGTGTAACTGAAGCTGAAGTCCTTGAAGTAGTTCAAGGTATCGGTACTCCTGGCTCGCACGTTGCTGCTAATTCTGGACAAGTTCCATGGACAAGATCATTAGATTTAAGAGTTTCTCAAGAAATTCCTATGCCTGTTCTTGACCATAAACTATTTGTTTACTTTGATGTACTTAATGTTCTTAATCTCATTAATGAAGATAAAGGTCATGCTTATTATCAAAGATATAGCTCAAGACAAGTTCTTGATTCAGATGGTTTAGATAGTCAAGGAAGAATAATTATCACTGGTACTGATGACAGAGGTGCTTCAATTGATACCTATGCTTCAAGATATAGAATGCAATTAGGTTTTGTATATAAGTTTTAATATATAAGATCATTAAAAAAGGCAGTTTAAACTGCCTTTTTTTTTGCTAGAATAAATTATGTCAAATCTGATTCCAAAAATATCTCTTAATGATTTACTAGAAAATGACAAAACATCTATAAGGATTTTATCTCAAGCCCTAGAAAGTCATGGCTTTTTTGTTTTAACAGACCATGGAATTTCTAATGAACTTTTTAAAAATGCATATTATTTTTCAGAGAAATTTTTTAATTTAGACTTATCTATTAAAAATACATTTTCACACCCTGAAAAGGCAGGTGCAAGAGGGTATACTCCATTTGGAAAAGAAACAGCTCTTGGAGAAACTGTTCCTGACCTTAAAGAATTTTGGCATCATGGACCGGTCATCGATAGTACTTATGATAGTAGAATAATGTCTAATGTTCATGTAGATGGTTTAGATGGATTTGATAAACTTTTTGATGAACTTTTTAACGAAATGAAACATCTTGGTATGAAGCTACTTTCATCAATTAGCTTAACTCTTGATAAGCCTGAAGATTTTTTTGATTCAAGAGTTGATAAAGGCAACTCTCTTTTGCGATTAATACATTACCCACCATCTGATAATAAAAATATGTTTAGAGCAAGAGAACATGAGGATATAAATCTTATTACTCTTCTTATTGGCGCAGATGAGCCTGGATTAGAGGTTAAAGATAAGTCAGGTAATTGGATTCCAGTCAGCTCTTCATTTAATGAAATTGTTTGCAATATAGGAGATATGATGCAGCTTATTACTGATGGTAAGTTGAAGAGCACGCCACATAGAGTCGTTAAATATAATTTAGATGAAAAACGTTCAAGGTATAGCATACCTTTTTTCCTTCACCCGTCTCCAGATACCATGCTTAAATCTATATTTGATGAGTCAGATAAGGGTGTTTTGGCTCATGATTTTTTAGATGAAAGATTAAGAGCTATTAAGTTATACTAAGCCATGTCTGCATCATACATACTTCAAATATTTATTGGTTTTATAGGGCTAATAGCTCTAGCTATTCCTTTTTCTAACAATGCCAAAATTATCAACTATAAATATATTTTGTATGGAGTTTTGGCTCAGATTGTCTTAGCTGCAATTTTATTAAAAATACCATTAATTGTTAATGGTTTTGTATTGCTTGGTGAAGGAGTTACGATTTTACAAAAAGCAACAGTAGAAGGTGCTGGTTTTGTATTTGGCTATCCTCCATCAGATACTGCGGGCGTTATACCGACTCTTCTTCAAACATTTGCATTTGGTGTCTTGCCATATATTATTGTGATGTCCTGTATATCTGCAATATTATGGTACTGGGGTGTATTACCATTTATAGTTAATATACTTTCAAGAGTTTGCCAGAAATTATTTAATATTGGTGGTCCTGTTGGTCTTGGAGCAGCTGCCAATGTGTTTGTTGGTCAAGTCGAGGCTCCGTTGCTAATAAAACCTTACCTAAGTAAGTTATCAAAAAAAGAAATTCTTATTCTTATGACTGCAGGAATGGCTACTGTTGCTGGTTCGGTAATGGTTGCTCTTATTAGTATTCTTGAGAGCCAATTTGCAAATGAAAATCTTATTCAACATTTTATTACTGCTTCAGTCTTATCAGTTCCAGCAGCAATCATGTATGCAAATATCATGATTCCTTCAAATGAAATAACTGAATTTGGTGAAAATAAAACACCAAAAGTTTATAAAAGCACAATGGATGCAATAACAAGAGGTACTAGTGATGGAACAAATATAGCAATTAGTGTTGCAGCTATATTGATTGCAGTCATTGCATTAGTTTTTATCGTTAACTCATTTTTAGGACTTATTGGATCATATATAGGAGTAGATTTATCTATACAACTTATTCTTGGTTTTCTATTTGCTCCAATAGCGTGGATGATGGGAATACCATGGAGTGAAGCGCTTATATCAGGTGAGCTACTTGGGTTAAAAACTACGCTTAATGAGTTTGTTGCATATCCAGCTTTAGCCAGTTTAGAACCTGGCTTGCTATCTGAAAAATCTAAATTAATTACTTTTTATGGATTATGTGGATTTGCTAATTTTTCTTCAGTTGGGATTTTAGTTTCAGGACTTGGCTCTATGGCCCCTGAAAGAAAAGAAGATTTAATTGAAGTTTCATTTCAAGCTCTTATTGGAGCAACCTTAGCTTCTTGTATGACTGGTTTAATAGTAGGTTGTTTAATCTAATTATTTAGAACAATAAATAAGTTTAAATAAGAAGCAAAAACTAACCACAAGACATATGGGCTATACAAAATTGCTGATAGTCTGTCTATTTTAATCATTTTAAAAGCAATGCTAGCATTCAAATAAATTAACAACCATATATTTAATAATGCTACTAACGGCATATGAAATGAAAAAAACATCCATGACCAGGCTGTATTAAAAATTAGCTGTATCACAAACATTCGACCAGTATCTGTGAAGGTTCTGTATGCTGAAATAGACATTAATATGTATAAAATTGGCCAAACAATTCCAAATACATAGCCAGGAGGATTTAATTCTGATTTTTCAAGGGCCTGGTACCATACATCAGTTGAAGTATTGCTTGAGGCTAGACCACCTAATATAAGAGCTAAAAAAACTAAAGGAAATATAGATAATTTTTTACTTGGAAGCAAAATCTATCTTTTACGAAAAAATCTGGAAATAGTTAATGTGATATCTTTGGTAAGGGTCGAGCCACCCGGTCTGGCTTCTAAAAATATAAATGTACCTACAAAAACTGTAGCTATTAAGAAGACCCAAACTGCATCGTATTCACCCATAAAAGTATTATAAATGTTTTCTTTTTAATTAGTTAGTTATATTAAATTTTTTCAACAATAATTGAACAAACAGAATATCCTGCTCCAAAAGAACAAATAATTCCTTTATCTCCAGCCTCTAAGTCATTGTTTAGATTAAATGCGAATAATGAACCAACTGAGGCAAGGTTGCCAAATTGTTTAATAGGCATTGGAACTAGATCAGGATCAAAATTATCGTCACCTAGTATTTTAGAAGCTATAAGTCTAATCATTTTGCCATTAGCCTGATGTAACCAAAATCTTGATATATTTTTAGGATCAATATTATTTTTTTCAAGTTGACTAGAAATAAGCGAAGCGACAAGAGGGCACACATCTTTAAAAACACTTCGACCATTTTGATCAAACATTAACTCTTCTATTGTTTTTTGATCAGTCGCCGCTCTATTAAGATAGCTAAAATCACTTCTAATATTATTAGAGAATTGTGTATGAAGTTTCCTGTCAATGATCTTAAAGGCATGTGTTGATTTGCTATTCTTCTGAACTACTGTAGCAGCACAAGCATCACCAAATATAAAGTGCTTATCTCTATGGGTAAAGTTAACAAAAGGAGTTGATATTTCTGGATTTATTACAAGCACAGTATTAGCGAGACCTGAGGCTATATCACTATAAGCATTATTGATTGCGAAAGTTGTTGAAGAGCAACCAACTAGCATGTCATAGGCGTAGCCTTTGATTCCAAGTTCAGTTTGAATTTCAATTGCCACAGCAGGATAATTTCTTGCCGCATGAGATGTTCCAACTATTACTGCATCTATGTCTGCTGAAGTTACTCCAGCTTGTGCCATTGCTTTATTTGCAGCAAGGATTCCACTCTCAGCATGGATTGATAATCTACCTTCATCTTCATTAGAAACTTTTGGCATCATTCTTGACGTGTCTAAGATACCTTCTTTATCAATCACATATCTTGTTTCAATTCCTGATGCTTTTTCAATAAACTCTGAAGATGAATGAGGCATTAACTCAATAGCTCCATTTTCAATTTCAGCTTTATTCTTCTCATTAAACTCATCTACATAAGAGTTATATGATTTCACTAATTCATCATTAGTAATTAAGTTATCCGGATACCAAATTCCTGTTCCAGCGATATGAATGTTATGCATAGGTATTAATAAAAAATTTGTTGTATTATAAATTATGTTTAAAGAATTCTCTAATAATGATGCCGTTAAGACAATTAGCTTAACTAATCAAGATCATGTTAATGGCGTGGTTGTAGTGAGTCACGGCATGGCTGAGCATATGGGGAGATATGAGTGGCTTATAAATAAGCTTAATAACGATGGTTTTCACGTTATAGGAAATGATCACAGAGGCCATGGAAAGTGGATTATTAATGGCTTTAAAGAGGGTGAATTCAATACAACTAATGGCTGGGATTTAGTCACAGAAGATTTAACTAATTTAATACACTCTTCTCAAAAACAATTCCCAAATCTAAAACATTATTTACTAGCTCATAGTATGGGTTCTTATATTGCCTTATCGATAATAAATAAAGACTTAAAACTATCTGGGTTGGTTTTAAGCGGATCTTCTTTCATACCATCAATAACTTTGTTTATTCAAAGATTGCTTATTAAGATTATAGTTTTGTTAAATGGTAGGGAAGCTAAAAGTAATTTTATTGATACTATTACTATGAGAAGTTTCAACAATAAATTCAAACCAACAAAAACACCAAACGATTGGATATCAACCGATATAGATAATGTGGAAAAGTATACCAATGATCCCCTGTGTGGATTTATTGCTTCTAATGGGCTTTGGGATGATATGTCGAACTCATTTAAGACAATCTATAATAAAAACTATTACGCTTCCTCTGATCATAATTTACCAATTCTGATAATATCTGGAGATAAAGATCCTGTTGGAGAAATGGGAGCAGGTGTTAAAAGGCTTCATAAATTCCTGAAATCTATATTTAAAAATACATCATGTATTTTATTAGATAATGAAAGACATGAAGTTTTTAGTGGTCTAGATAAAAATAATACGTACTTAAAATTAAAGTCTTTCTTAACAACTAATTAATTTTATAAATTAATAATCTTTTGAATTAATTTATTTAATTCATTTGGCCTTTCAAAAAAAGGAAAGTGGCCTGTTTCAGGCATGATATGAACTTGGGTATCTAAATCTATATTTTTTAATAAAGCACTGTCAGGATCAAATCTAGCCAATTTATCTTTACCACCGTATACAAAGTGAATTTTTGATAAATTATCAATTGCACTATCTACAATCCTAAAAGGAGAGCAAGCCTTCAAATCAATTGATAAGATTTCTTTATAAGTTTGATTAAAGATCTTTTTTAATGGGTAAAGCTTAATTTCTCGCTCTGGATCAGATTCAATATTCTTAGTGCCATAAGGTGATTTAATAGTGCCTTTAGATCTTCCATAAAAACCAGAGCCCATTACACCAAAGCCTTTTGACTTTATCTCAGTTTCTGGAATGTTAAAAACACCATATTTAGTAAAAAATTCACTTGCTTGATCTAAGTTTCCTTTGGCATGATCAAGAAGCATCTCTCCAACAGCTAGCGGATAACTTGTATTTATCAAAATTGTTTGTTTTACATCCATCGATAATGATAAGTTTAGGGCAACTAAGCCACCCATACTGTGACCAGCAACTACTGGATTTTTTATACTCAATTCATTAATAATTTTAATACAAAAATCTGTTTGAGATTCTACTGAGCTTAGTGCTGGTCCAGGTGTAAAACCATGACCGGGAAGATCTATGCTAAGTATATTATGATTATTAGATACAGAACCAAAGTTAAACATTTTTGCAATTCTATGATCCATACCAGCACCTGGAATCAATATTATTGATTCAAGATTGTTATCTAATTCTTTCTCAGTATGAACATAAGCTTTATGTCCTTCTATTTGAATTTGCATTATTTGAGTTTAAATTTTAATAAATATTGTAAATGATATTCTATGTCTTTAGTCATACAATATGTCAGTACTTTTTAAATTTTTTTATGATTAATAATAAATATAATTACCCAACCTTAGAAAGGGTTGATACGGATATAGGAAGACATTACTTGGATTCAAATAATAAACCTGTGCCAAGTGTTACTACTATTTTATCTGGAACATCGCAAAGCAAAGCAGGTATTGATCAATGGAGACAGCGCGTTGGCGATGTGGAGGCTGACAGAGTAATAAAACAAAGTACAGATATCGGTACTGCAGTTCATGAGGCAATTGAAAAATATTTAAATCAAGAAGAATGGGATGACTTCACTGATCATGGTGATCAGCTAATGGCCAAAAGAATGACTGGTAAGTTTATTTCAGACGGGTTGAATGGAATCACTGAAGTTTGGGGTTTGGAGGTTGGGCTGATTTTAGATGACTTATATGCCGGCACAGCAGATTGTGTTGGAACTTATAATGGTATTCCATCACTTATAGATTTTAAAACAGCTAAAAAAATTAAAAGACGTGACTGGATTGAAGATTATTTTTTACAAGGTAGCGCCTATGCTAATGCTCATAATGTTATGTTCGATACAGACATCCAACAAATAGTTATCCTAATGGTTGATAGGGATTTAATTTTCCAAGAGTTTCTTGTGAAACCAGCTGAATTCAATGTTCTAACCGGTAAATGGAAAAGAAGACTGATAGACTTTGATAAGAAGTATAATAATTCATAATTAACTTATCAAAATTCAAAAATGAAACCATACATACTTGACTCTGCACTTGGCACAGAACTTGAAAATCGAGGTGAGTATTTGCCAAGTTTTAAAACTTCAATATGGTCAGCATACTCATTAATTCATAACCCTGAAATAATAAAACAAATTCATATTGAAAATATTGAAGCTGGAGCTGATGTAATAACAACCGCCAATTATCAAGCAACTCCAGAGTTATTAAAAAGAGAGCCTTCAGCACCATCATATGATGATTTAGCAAAAAAGGCTTTAGAGTTATGTCAAGAAGCTGTTAGCCAAACAAACACTAATACAAAAATAGCAGGTTGTTTCCCTCCCATTCATGTTACTTTCCGACCAGATTTAAGCTCTAAAGAAAAGACTTTAAGAAAATTCTACTCTACTCTTGGTGGTATCTATCAAGATAATGTAGATATAATAATTTGCGAAACAATGGCATCTATTTATGAAGGTATGATTGCTGGCTCTGTAGCTAAAGAATTCTCTAAAAGAGTATGGTTAAGTTGGACGACAAGGGGCAACAAATTAAATAGACTCCCTAGTACAGAGTTATTAGAAGATGCTTTATTAAAAGGAAATAGTCTTAATATTCAGTGTCAGCTTGTAAATTGTATTCATGCCGATACTGCCTCACTAGCAATTGATAAATTTAAAGATATTAATAATTTTGGTATCTATGCCAACTCTTCTGTATACAAAAAAAATGAACTTGAAGGTTTTGTTAGTGATGCAGATGAATGGCACTATCATAATCACAAACCCATAAATCACTTTGAATACAAAAATTTTGTTCAAGAATGGATAGATAAAGGTGCTTATGTTATTGGTGGCTGCTGCAGAACAACAACAAAGCACATTGAAGAAATTAAGAAACTGGTAGATAAAATATGAAACAAATAATAGCAATTGGCGGCGGCGGTTTTGGAAGAATTATTAAGGATTTGCAGATTGAAAAATATATTAAATCTCATTCCAACAAATCAAATCCTAAGATTTGTTTTATACCAACTGCAACTGGGGATGATCAGAGTTACATTGATAATTTCTACAAAGCTTTTGATGAGCTAGGCTGTATAACCTCTCATATTAATTTTTTTAAAAGAACAATTGATTTAAGATCTCATATTCTCAATCAAGATATTATTTATGTTGGTGGAGGTAATACTAAAAGTATGCTTGCAGTATGGAAGGAGTGGGGCTTAGATATTATTCTTAGGGAAGCCTATGAAAAAGGAATCATAATGAGCGGGGTGAGTGCAGGAGCTATTTGCTGGTTTGAAAAAGGAATTACTGATTCATGGGCAGATCATCAAGCAACTATTAATTGTTTAGGTTTTGTTAAAGGTATTTGCTGTCCTCATTATGATGAAGAGCCTGAAAGAATACCTTATGTAAAAGATATCTTAATTAAGAATGAAATTGATTCATGCTTGGCTATAGAAGGTTATACAGCACTTCATCTTGTTGATAATGAACCTGCTTTCAGTGTTAGCTTTGGAAATGAAGATACTAATTGTCATGAAGTAACTTGTAAAAATAATGAAGTTATTCATAATGAAATTGATAAAACTGTTAAGGTAATTCTATGAAAATTCATAATATTTTATTAAGTATACTCACACTTGTACTTGGTCTTATTGCCTTAGGTTGGCTAGTGTCTCCAGAAAGTTCCGCTAATTCAATTGATATGGTGTTATTGGAAGGTAAAGGTCGAAATACTCAAATAAGAGACTTTACAGCATTGTTTTTAGGCACATCTATAATGTCACTTTTATCACTCATTACTCGTCAGTATCAGTGGGTTTTATCTGCTGGAATAATATTTTCTATAATGATTGTTGTATCTTTTATATCAAGCTTTTACCATGACTCAATTATTTCTTACCAATCACTAATAGCTGAGATTATATTCGCAGCTATAGCAATTTCCTCAGCTTTATTATTAAAATTTAAAAACTAAAGTCTACTAACGAAATTATTTATATCTAAATCAGGTATTTTTTTATTTTTACCAGTATTTGTACCTACGTATAAAAAACCTAAGACCTCTTGATTATCATTTAGTCCAAGACTCTTAGATATTGTTTTGTTGAAAGCAAGTTTTCCAGTTCTCCACATTGCACCATATCCTTGAGCACTTAAAGACAGCATTATATTTTGAGCTGCAGCTGCGGTTGAAAGTTTTTGTTCAATAGCAGGTACTTTTGGATGTTCAGTAAATGTATTAACTAAAATAATTATCAAAGGAGCTCTAAATGGAGCCTCTTTATATTTTTTTACTCTAGCTTCTTCAATATCTGGTATTGATAGTGCGAAGTCTTCAAAAATTTTAGAGAGCTTAGTTAGGCCACTTCCTTTAACTTCAATAAAACTGCTTGGTCGAAGCCAGGCATGATCCGGAGCTCGGAGTGCTGCCTTGTATGCTATAACCATTTCTTCAGCATTTGGGTGAGGTAATGATAGTTCTCTTGAAGAGACTCTTTTTAATATATTATCTAATGCATCCATTTATTTTTAATTTATACAAGTTAAGATAGGATAAATCACATACTTACATAAAGGAATACAGAATGGGATATCAAATAGGTTTAATACTAGTAATTATTGTTGTAGCAATACTAATTTCAAAAAAAATGTCAAAAAAAAATGATGAAACTGATCAATTAATTTTTGAAGATGAAATGAGTAAAGATGAGCTTGAGGATATTGATAAAGAGCTTGACTGATAAAGCTATTCTTTGAGTTCCTCATCCAAAGATCGATAGAGCTCTTTACAAGCAAATACTATAATTATAGAGAATGGCAGTCCAAATATAACAACAGCTGTTTGCAAAGCATTTAATCCACCAACTACCAATAAAACTGCAGCAACAACACCTAGCAATATTGCCCAAGTAACTCTTGATATAAGAGGAGAGTCAGTGTCTATATCAATATGTTTTTTTGAAGAAAGCATTGAAGCAACTAGCGCACCCGAATCAGATGAAGTAACAAAAAAAGTTACTATAAGAATCAGTGATATAACTGATAGTATTTTTGAAAAAGCAAGTGAGTCATAAAGAACAAATAGGGCTGTGCTTGCATTTGCACTAACTGCAGAACTAATATCTCCAATGCTATTTAAAACTTGATATATAGCAGCATTTCCAAAGACACCCATCCATATGAATACAATCAATGATGGAACAAAAAGGACACCAACAATAAATTCTTTAATAGTCCTTCCATAAGAAATCCTTGCTATAAAAAGAGATACAAAAGGAGCCCAAGCAAACCACCATGTGAAATAGAAAAGGGTATAACCATTTTGATAAACAGTGTCGTTGTATGCCTCAGTCCAAGTTGATAATTGTATAAGTTGATTCAAATAAACACCGGCATTTTGAACCATTGCATTTAATATAAAAATTGTAGGACCTAATAAGAGCACTAAAAATAATAAACCTACAGCCATAAGCATATTTATTTGAGATAGCCTTTTTATTCCAACATCAAGACCAAGGCTCACACTTATAAGCCCAATAATAGTAATTATTAAAATTATTACAAATTCATTAACCCTAAGATCAAATACATATTCAAGTCCACTATTAATTTGTGATGCACCTAAACCGAGTGATGTTGCAATACCAATAACCGTTGTTAGTATAGCAATGACATCAATTATTGCTGCTAAAAATTCATTATTCTCAACACGACTACCCAAAATAGAACTAACTCTAAAAGCTTTATTTTTATTATATGAAGCAAAAGCAAAACATAACCCAAGAACAGAATATACAGCCCACCCATGAAGACCCCAATGAAGATTTGTTAATCCCAATGCTTTCCCAGCATTATATGAAAGATCTCCAGGAATCATCTCAGGATAATTATTTAGATTGCCTATAGGTTCTGCTACCCCATAGAACAATAATCCAATACCTAAACCAGCACTAAACAGCATCGCAATCCAATTTGTATAGGTATAAGAAGGTACTGCATTAATACCACCAAGTCGGATATTGCTATATTTTGTAAAAATAAGATAAATAGAAAAAATCAGAAAACCATTAGCAATCAAAATAATAAACCAGCCTAAATATTCTGATAAGAAAGTTTGTGTCTGTGACAATAATTCAGCAGATGCTGACAAGTTAGAATAAACGATACCTGTTATTAAGGTTAATAGAAAAACAGAAGATAGAAACCTAGGTTTATTAATATTATTCATATAATGATTATTATTTATTAATTGATAATTACTAATCAGTGAAACATAAAATAATTCATTTATCTATATGATCTCTTTACGCCTACTAAATTAATATGCTTTATAGTTATATTAACCCTCATAATTTGCATACCTTTTTTAAACTGTTATGATAGTTTCAAGACCATTTTAATGAAATTGCTGGTCTATAAACAAAGCTAAACTTCTCTAGGGGACATTTAGGGGTTTATCTTTTTTTATATAGCAATTTATATAAATATATATATATAGGAAACTTTTTTATGTTAAACAAAAAGATACAAAATAAAATAATTCCTTCCTTATCCGCTTTAGCTTTGCTGAATACCTCTATTTATAGTGGTGTCATTAATGGGCAGGATACTGTTGAAGAAATTGTTGTTACTGCGAGGAAGAAATCTGAAAGTCTGCAAGACGTTCCATTGGCTGTATCTGCTCTTAGAGAGTCAGATTTAGAAGAGAAGGGCGTTAATGTCTTTGAAGATTATTTATTGCAATTACCTGGCGTTACAGCTGGTGGCTCAGGCCCAGGTCAAAGCACGATTTACATAAGAGGTTTAGCCTCAACAACACCTAACTTAACTACAGCTGGTGTTGCTGGTTTAGCTCCAAATGTTTCCTTTTATCTTGACGAGCAACCACTAGGTCAACCAGGAAGAAATCTTGATGTTTATGCAGCTGATATGGCTCGTATTGAGGTTCTTGCAGGACCACAAGGTACTTTATTTGGTGCTAGTTCACAGGCCGGTGTTGTAAGAATGATTACTAACAAACCAGTTATGGGTGAAAGTCTTAGCAGCTTAGAAGTTGAGGCAAGATTTACTAATGGTGGAGATGAAGGTAATAAGGTTGAGTATATGAGCAATGTTCCTTTAGGTGCTAAATCTGCTTTAAGATTTGTAGCATATAGAGATGAAAGAGGTGGTTATATTGATCAAGTTGCTGGAACTTTAAATGCAAGCCAATCTGCTAGATTTAGAGCTGGAGGTTCTGTTAGAGATAATGGTCTTCCTGTTTCTGCATCAAGAGCTGGATTCCAGGCTGGTGCTGATCTTTCAGGAGTTACATTTAATAACGCCAATGCAATTGTTAAAGATAATGCAAACTCAGTCAGTTATGAAGGTTTTAGAGCTACTGTTGCTCACGAAATCAATGACAATTGGAATGCATTAGCTACTGTTGCTAATCAAACTATAGAAAGTGATGGTGTCTTCTTTGTAGATCCAACTTTGGACGATATGGAGATTCAAAGATATACAGATGATAATATTGTTGATGAATTTGATAATATGAGTCTTACATTAGAAGGAACTATAGGAGATCTCGAAGTTGTCTATGCTGGTGCATACACTGATAGAGTAACTGATCAAAATATTGACTACACTGACTATTTATTTGTTGGCCAATATCTTCCTTACTATATTTGTGACTACTATGTAACTTATACGTCTTTTGCTCCTGGCAATGTCCCAACAGGATCTTGTGGTGCTCCAAACTTATTAGTTGACTCAACTACGAATACTGAAGTTACTACTCATGAGTTTAGAGTTAATGCTCCTATTAACGACACTACATCAATAACAGCTGGTGTCTTCTTTAGTGATCTTGAGTTAACTGAATTAAACTTATTTACATATCCTGAATCAGTAACCAATGATATTACTTATGCACCTAACTATGCATTGACTGATATCTCTTCAACTGGAGCCATAAATAATGGAGCAGCTGGCTGGTTCTCTGCAGGACCATATTCAGAACCAGTAATCTTCTTCAATGACATCAAAAGAACTGATAAGCAACAGGGTGTATTTGGTGAAGTTAATATGGATTTATCTGATACCGTTGAGTTAACAGTAGGTGCTCGTTGGTATGATATCGAAGTAGATTTTGAAGGTAGTGCTAACTCTTCATTTGGTAATGGATTTGGTAACACTGACCAACAAAGATTCGGTTCAAACCTTTCAGCTCAATATGCTCCGGGAAATCCTAATGGATATCCTGATGTAGCTAAATCTGATGGTGTTATTGGTAAAGCAACACTTGCTTGGAATAAGAGTGAGGATGTTATGTACTATGTCACATGGTCTGAAGGTTTTAGACCTGGCTTGCTTAACCGTCCAGTTGGATCTTCAAATGCTGATGGTACCTATACTGTTAAGCCTGAAGTTAAATCTGATGAAGTTACAAACCTAGAATTTGGTTGGAAAACTGTACTCCAAGATGGTCGACTTAGATTTAATGGTAGTGCATTTATGGTTGATGTTTCTGGGCTTCAAAGTACTATTTTTGACCCAAGTATTGTTAATTTATTCTTCTCCGATAATGCAGCTGATGCTGATATTACCGGTGTAGAAGGTGACTTTATATATTATACAAATATAGACGGTCTTGTAGTTTCTGGTGCATTCTCTTCTCTTGATACAGAGATTACGAAAAGTTTAGTACCTACAGATGATGTTGTTGTGGGCTCTGATCTTGCATTTGCTCCTGGGTCTCAGGCAAATCTTACAGTTAGAAAGGAGTGGGGTATGTCCAGTGGTAAAGTGGGCCATTTCCAACTACAAATGTCTAGATCTGCAAAAAGTTTCTCAGATATTATGGCACCTAATAAAGCTGTTCAGAAAAGCAATCATTTCTTAAACATGAGATATGGCATGAGTAATGATGAATGGAATGCTGAACTTTATATTGATAATGTCACTGATAAAAGAGCTGAAATTAGTAATACATTCGTGTTCGATAGATCACGTCTCACTGTTATTAAGCCAAGAACTCTTGGTTTGAGATATAAAAGAAGCTTTTAGTTTTAACTAACTAATATTAAAAAGGGAGTTTTTACTCCCTTTTTACTTTATATAAGATTCTATTTAATAAATTTGTTAAAGTATTTTTAAATGAATAAAAATTTTGATATTAAAGAGACAACCCTAGCTGTTGATATAAATGAAGCAACCCAGGCTGTAAAAGAAAATAGATTTCAAGATGCTCTCAAGGTTCTTGAAATTAGTCTTACAGAACATCCTGATCATATTGATAGTTTGTATTTAGCTGGTGTCTGTTCAAGATATTTAAAAAAATATGATGAATCAAAAAAATATATAGAGTCATTGTTATCATATGCGCCTGATATGGGGAGGGCTTATCAAGAATTAGCACATATCAATAGAGATATGGGCAATGAAGAAAAGGCAATTTCAAATTACAGACAGGCATGTGAGCTTAATCCTGCACTATTATCTTCATGGGTTTCATTGTTTGAATATTTCCAAAAAAATAATAATAAGCCTGCTTCTGATCATGCTATTGAACAAATCAATAAGCTAAAATCTTTGCCAAATATATTACTTTATATTGACCAAATCATGAATGAGGGCAGATTAGGTGTAGCAGAATTAAAGTGCAGA
The DNA here is from genome assembly GCA_905478035.1 of uncultured SAR86 cluster bacterium. GTDB lineage: Bacteria > Pseudomonadota > Gammaproteobacteria > Magnimaribacterales > D2472 > SCGC-AAA076-P13. The sequence goes on from CAJQGX010000004.1 coordinate 42,220, forward strand.
GAGTTTCTTAAAAAAAATCCAACACATACCTATGCAATGTCTCAACTATCTGAAATTGCTAATAGATTAGGACACTTTGATGATGCTGAAATTTTATTAGAAAAAGCCGTTCAATTTAAACCAGATGATGGTGAATTAAGAATGAAGTACGCTTTAATTTTAAGAAAGAAACAAAAATTTGCTAAAACAATGGAACAAGTAAATATTCTTTGTGAAAAGTATCCAGATAATCTTGCTTATCAGGCACAAAAAGCAAGTGAAATTATGCAAAATGGCGATCATGAGGATGCTATAGGTCTATTTGATAAAATCTTAGAAAAAAATCCTCACAATTTTAGTACTTATACTTCAAAAGGCCATGCTGAGAAAACACTTGGAAGAAGTGAAGACGCCATAAAAAGCTATCAGTCAGCATATAAGATAAGACCAGATCATGGTGAAGCTTTCTTTTCTTTAGCTAATTTAAAAACTTATTCTTTTTCTGATCCAGAGTTAACTAATATGAAGGAGCAAATACAAAGAGTTGATCTTTCGTTGAGAGATAAGGCGTATTTTCACTTTGCTTTGGCTCAGGGTTACGAAGCAAATAAACAATATGATGATGCATTTTTCCATTTAAAAAATGGAAATCAGATTAAAAGAGATCAGAGTAAATACTCTATTGAAAGGATGGATGATGAACTGCAAGCACAAATAGATGTATGTAATGAAGAATTTTTTGAGAACATTGGGCAGGGCGGCAATACCACCAAAGATCCTATATTTATATTAGGACTTCCAAGGGCTGGGTCAACATTAATCGAGCAAATTCTTGCATCTCATTCAATGATTGATGGAACCCTCGAATTACCTAATATCTTATCTCTTGCGCAGAGTTTACGAGGTGGAGATATATATGGGAAGCTTGGGAATTATCCAAAAAGTATGCAAAATTTAACCTTAGATCAAAGAGATGATATGGGTAAAAAATTCATTGAAGATACCCAAATGCATAGAGATAAAGCACCTATGTTTACTGATAAGATGCCTAATAATTTTAGGCATATTGGTTTGATTCATTTGATTATGCCAAATGCAAAAATAATTGATGCAAGGCGATATCCTCTTGATTGTTGCTTTAGTATGTTTAAACAACTGTTTGCTCAAGGTCAGGAGTTTACATATGGTCTAGAAGAGGCAGCAAGTTATTACAATAGCTATGTAAAACTAATGGATCATTGGGATCAGGTCATTCCAAACAAAGTCTTACGTGTTAATAATGAAGATGTAATTAATGATTTAGAAGGACAGGTTAAAAGAATACTTAATTATATCGAAGTGCCTTTTGAAGAGGGTTGTATATCATTCCATGAAACAGATAGATCTGTAAGAACCGCAAGTTCAGAGCAGGTTAGGCAACCAATAAATAAGAAAGGTATGGGTAGATGGAAACCATATGCAAAGCATCTTAAACCTCTTGTTGATTCTTTAGATTCAAGCCTTCTGCACCCTGAAGATATAGCTCTTATAAATTCATAGATTCTTATCTATTGAATTTGTCTGCAAAACCATTAGTATTATTAATACTATAATAGGGAGATTATTATGATTAATTTAATTGTTTGTGTAGGTATGTTCTATATCTTACACTTGTTTTTTAAAATGAGTTTTTCTTTGCACAAAGTGCCATTTATTCAGTGGACATACGTTGGTGGTGACACTTCAAATGTAACAGCTTTATCATCAAGAATGGTAGCTGCTTCAGATAACCTAAGACAATCCTTGCCTGTTTTTTTTGTTTTCGCCATTTTATCTGTAATTTTAGAAGTTGATAATTTAATGGTTGCTCAAATATGGTTTGGATTAAGGGTGGCTTATCTTATTGGAGCAGTATTAAATCTTTATAGATTTAAAATGGTACGACCAGTAATATGGCTTCCTTCTATTATTGCTTTAGTTTGTATGGGATGTAATTTGTACACCTAAACTTTAAATTAATGACAGGGCTATGCTTGTTCTGTCATTAATTAATGAACTTTCTTTCTGTTCGAGCTAAACCCCTATGTACACAGCTTAGATTACTCGTATTGGAATCTATTAAAGTTATAATCTCGTGGTCGAACATGCAATATGTTTGGATAATATCAGTTATATATATTTTACTAACCGGCATTTCTAAAAAGCTAGTAATTGATAAAACATCATATTGATTACATTGATTAATTTTATTTAGTGCATCTTTATATGCATCTTCAGTTGACTGGAGTCTCTTCGTTATTAGTACGGAGCATTTAGTATCGAACTCTGCAAATAAGTTTAATGATAAAAAAAGAATTGATAGTTGAATATAAAATCGCATAGTTAATTTTAGCATTATATAAATTGATTGAAAATTTATTAAAAGAGTATTAACTTTAATATTATAAAAAT
>CAJQGX010000005.1 GCA_905478035.1 uncultured SAR86 cluster bacterium
ATCAAGAAATTGAGACCTTAAAAATAGAAAATCAACTTAAGCTAACATTTATAGGTGAATGCTGGATAGAACTTTATTCAGGAGAAACTCTCATTGAAAGTCAGTTATTCCAATCAGGAGATTTTTATCAAGTAATTATTCAAATGCCTTATAAAATTATTGTTGGAAATGCTGATGCAGTAATAGGGGCATATAATGGTATTGAGATTGATTTTATTACCAATGCTAATAGACTTAATGTAAATACTATTATTTTTAATGATGAATAATTGGATAACAAGAAAAGATACCAAAGCTATAAATGTTGGCAATGTGGTTGTTGGTAATAAGAACCCTATTAGTGTCCAATCAATGACCAATACTAATACTTGTGATGTGATCGCTACTGTCAAACAAATCAATGATTTAAAGGCTGCTGGAGCAGATATAGTTAGGGTCTCAGTTCCAGGTTTTGAAGAAGCTGCTGCATTTAAAGAAATTAAGAAATCTGTTGATATGCCACTTGTTGCAGATATTCATTTCGATTATAAAATTGCACTTGAAGTAGCAGATACTGCAGATTGCTTGAGAATCAATCCTGGAAATATTGGAAAAGAGGCTAGAGTAGCTGAAGTTATAAATGCAGCAAAATTTAATAATGTACCAATAAGAGTTGGAGTTAATGCTGGTTCTCTTGAAAAAGATCTTCAAAAAAAATATGGTGAGCCAAATGCAGATGCTTTGGTTGAATCTGCACTAAGACACGTAGAAATACTTGATAAATTTAATTTCGACAATTATAAAATGAGCCTAAAAGCATCTAATATTGAAATGACAGTTGAGGCTTATAGAAAAATATCTAAATTAATTAATCAGCCCTTGCATTTAGGTATTACCGAGGCAGGAAGTTACAGGGCTGGTACTGTAAAATCATCTATTGGAGTTGGTATGCTTCTCTCTGAAGGCATTGGAGATACTATTAGAATATCTCTTGCTTCTGATCCTGTAGATGAGATAAAAATTGGCTGGGATATATTAAGAAGTCTAAATATAAGGAGTAGAGGAGTTAAAATAATTGCATGCCCAAGTTGTTCTCGTCAAAATTTTAATGTTATAGAAGTTGTAAACGAATTAGAAGAACGTCTTGAAGATATAAGTGAGGATATTGAGGTTGCTGTAATTGGCTGTTACGTTAACGGTCCAGGTGAAAGCAAAGCTGCAGAAATTGGATTGACTGGCGCTAGCCCTCAAAATTTATTATATGTTGACGGGTCGCCTGATAAAAAAATTAATAGTAAAGATATCGTCAAAGAAATTGAAGAGAGAGTAAGAACAAAAATTTCTTTAAGAGATTCACCAGAGATAATAGTAAGGAGCTGAAATGGATAAAATTCACTCATTAACAGGAATGCTAGATCACTATAATGATGGTGATAAAGAAAATATGTCTGTAAAAATATTCGAGACTGAAAAAAGAATAAGAAAAATTTTTTTAAATTATAAATATAGTGAAATCAGAACACCTGCATTAGAAGATACTAATTTATTTATTCGCTCTGCAGGAGATGCATCAGACATAGTAAATAAAGAAATCTATTCTTTTGATGATAAAAATAATAAAAATATTGCTTTAAGACCAGAAGGAACTGCTAGCGTAATTAGGGCAGTAATTGAAAAAAAACTTGATCAATCAAGCCATAAACTTTGGTATATGGGACCAATGTGGAGATATGAAAGGCCGCAAAAAGGAAGATATAGACAATTTTATCAAGCTGGTGTTGAAATTCTTGGCTACCATGAAGGCGCTGCAGAATTTGAGATCATATCGATGGTATGTTCAATAATTGAAGAATTTAGTATAGAAAATTGCACAGTAAAAATAAATCATCTTGGCGATGAAGAAAGCAAAAAGTTATTTTGCAATGCTTTGGTTTCATATCTTGAGCCTTTCAAAGATCAGTTAGATGAAAAAGATCTTTCTAGACTTAGTAAAAACCCCTTAAGAGTTCTTGATTCAAAGAATACAGAAACCCAATCTCTTCTAAAGAATGCACCATCTCTAAAAGATTTTATTAAACCTTCTGCATTATCTTTGCTAGAAAAAATAGAAAATGAATATAAGGATATATGCAATATTGAAATTGATTACACGTTAGTAAGAGGCCTTGATTATTATTCTGGTTTTGTATTTGAGGCTTTATCATCAGAACTTGGTGCTCAGGACTCTTTCCTAGGCGGTGGAAGATATGACAGTTTGTCATCAAAACTTGGTGGTAAAAGCCTTCCGTCTATAGGAATGGCGATAGGCATCGAAAGATTTGCAAGCTTAATCAAAAATTTTACAGTTTCGAATAAAATTGTTTCATTTATTACACTTACTAGCAATTTAGAGTCAAAACCATATAAAATAGCGCACCAACTTAGATCATTGAATAGTAATATTGTTTTAGATTTACAGTTATCTGAGGGCAGTCTTAAATCTAAACTCAGAAAAGCAAATAAAAATAATTCAGACTACGCAATTATTATTGGAGAGGAAGAATTGAAGGATGGAACTGCTGTTATTAAGTTTTTGAATGATGAACTTAAAGATCAGCAAACTGTCTCAATTAAAGAATTGCTCAGTTTTTATAAAGCACTATAGCTTCAGGAAAAAATTATGAATGAAATATATGACAACGATAAAAGATTTTCAGGTTTACAAAATTTCTATACAAAATATAAAACAATTTTATTAATATCTGTTATATCTTTTGTCCTTGCTTTTGTTATTTCATTATCAATGAATCTTATTTCTAAAAATAATAATGAGAAAGCTGCATTAGTTTTTAGTGAGTGGTCTGATTTTGTATCCCAAGATGATGAAGTTAATGCTCAGAATTCATTTAATGAGCTTGTTAATTCATATAAACAAACAGGATATACAAAAATTGCTTTACTTGAAGTGGCAACAGGCCAAGCTGCTGATGGCGATATTGATAACGCTCTTATTAATTTTTCTTTGCTTATTGATCTTACTGACGGGTATAACGGCAATAAAATCTATAATAAGCTTGCCAGAGTTAGCTCTGCAAGAATATTGGTATCCAAAGAAAAGTTTGATGAAGCATTGGCTATACTTGAGAAATACTCATCTTCTTCAACAAATGCTTTTATTCATGAGCTAACAGGAGATATTCTTGTAAAAAAAGAACAAGACTCTCTTGCTAGGGAGCAGTATCTCAAGGCAGAAAACTCATATAGTGATGAGACATCAAAATCTATTGTTGCAATGAAGTTAACAGATCTAAAATGAACACTTCAAATACATTTCTTTATAGAAAGCATTTCATTACTTTGCTTGCTATAGCTTTACTTTCCTCTTGTTCTTCAATGGAGTCATTGAGGTTTTGGGATAATGATGAAATAGATCTTGATGAGCCTAGACCTTTGGTTTCATTTACAAATAAGCTGGAGCTCAATCAAAATTGGAATATTAAATTTGATGGAGAAAACTCTCTTGGAAATTTTATACCTGCTTTTAGTGGAGATAATTTATTTGCATCTGATAGCTCAGGAAATATCAAATCTATAGAAATACTATCTGGCAAAGTGATTTGGGAGACTGAGACTAACTTTCTTTCATCAGGTATTGCAGCTGGATTTGGAATTTTGGTTATATCTGATGTAGATGGAAATGTAATTGCATTAGATCAAAAAGATGGGACTCAATTGTGGGCTGCCAATGTAAAAGGTGAAGTCTTATCAGCTGCTGCCATAGATGCTAAATATATTATTGTTAAAACCGGGTCGGGTGATTTAATTGCACTTGACAAAAATAGTGGCGAAACAAAATGGTCATATAGATCTAAACTTCCAACTCTAACAATTAGAGGTAGTAGCAGCCCAGTTATATTTGAAAATGAAATTTACGCTACCTTTGATAGCGGAAGACTTGGAGTCTTTCAAATTGATTCGGGCTTTCCTGTATGGGATGGAGCTATATCATATGTTAGCGGTGCTTCAGAACTTGAAAATATAATTGATGCTGATTCAAATCCTGTGATTGATTCTGGACTAGTATTTACAACAAATTATCAAGGAAACCTTAATATTTTTGATATTGCTCAAAAAAGGTCTGTTTGGACAGCAGAAGTTTCATCATTTTATTCTCCTGTTGTTCTAAGAGGTGTAATGGGAGTAGTTGAGTCAAATTCAAATATCAAATCTTTTTCTATGAAAAGTTTTGAAGAATCATGGAGCACTGATGAATATTCTAATAGGGTTCTATCAAATCCAATTAGTTTCAATGGATATATCGTAGTTGGTGATTTTGAAGGATATATTCACCTTATAGATCCTCTTAACGGAAAAACTGTTAGTAGAAAAAAAATATCTAAAAAACCAATCAAAAGCTTGATTAGCAGAAGCAATAATTTTTATGTAATTGACCAGGGATTCAGTTTATATTCGATAAGTATATAAATATGAAACTAGCTTATGTTTACTTCAATCGCAATTATAGGTAGGCCAAATGTTGGCAAATCAACCTTATTTAATAAGCTAACAAGATCTCGTAAAGCTATAGTCTCAGACTTTTCTGGATTAACTAAAGATAGGAACTATGGCTATATAACTTTCGGAGACCAGAAAACATTATTAATTGATACTGGCGGCATAGCCCAAGATGAATCAATTCTAAAAGAAGATATTGCAGAGCAGGCTTGGATTGCTGCAGAAGAGTCAAGTCTTATAATTTTTCTTTTAGATGGATCTGAGAATTTAAATAAAGAAGACTTAGATATTCTTACAAGTCTTAGAAAGCTCAATAAAAAATTTATAACTGTTTTAAATAAAATTGACAAAAAAACAGATTCACTTCTCAAGGTTGATTTAAACAAAAAGGGCATAAATGATTATTTTGAGATTAGTGCCGAACATTCAAGAAATATAAGCGATCTTCGTTCGTTTATAAAAGACTCATTACCAACAGAAAAATACGAATCACCAGAAGGAAAAAAAATAGCTGTTTTAGGTCGGCCAAATGCTGGAAAGTCTACTTTTATAAATAAATTTATCAAAGAAGATAGATTAATCGTGTCTGAAATAGCTGGTACAACTATAGATGCTATTAGTATTCCATTTTCTGTTGATGATAAGGATTTTATTTTTATTGATACTGCTGGTATTAGAAAGGGCTATAGAAATAGTCATAAGATTGAATATTTTTCATATGTAAGAGCTATGCATTCAGTAGAGGAGTGTGATGTTGTTATTTTTATATGCGATGCCCAAGAGGGTTTAGTTGATCAAGATCTCAAAATAATAAATATGATATGTGAGATGGGTAAGCCAGTTCTAATCGCTTTTAATAAAATTGATTTACTCTCAAAAAAACAAAAGGAAGAGATTTATGAAACTAAAAGAGCTCAATCTAATTTTGTTGCTGATTTTATAAAATTAGAGATTTCTGGTATCAAAGGTTTAGGTTTTAAGAGACTTTTTAGAATAGCAAACAGTCTCATAGACAGATCTCAGAAAAAACATTCAACCTCATCACTTAATCAGATGCTTGGTAAATTTATATCTCAAAGCGCTCCTCCGTCAGTCAGCGGTAGGGTTTTAAAGCTAAAACATGTCCATTTCGCAGGTATTAACCCAACTACTTTAGTGATCCACTCCAATCAAGATAAGAAGATACCTCAGAACTATAAAAAATATCTTGAAAATTCTTTTCGTTCAGCACTTAAGTTACAAAGTATTCAATTAAGATTGATTTTTAGGAAGTCTGAAAATCCATATGAATCAAAAGTTAATAAATTAACTGATAGGCAAATAAAGAAGAAACAAAGATTAATTAAATATAATAAAAAAAATAAGAAGTAATATATTTTTTCATAATCAGAGAAAGAATTCTCCTGTATAATCTGTCAACACTTTAAATTACATTAAACTATAATTTTTTTGACTATGAATCAAAGACCTGTATATATTGACTTAAGAAAAATAAAGTTACCAATGTCAGCTTTTTCATCTATTACCCATAGACTTTCTGGTATGTATATTTTTTTTATTTCCTTACCTCTTTTTATTTACTTGCTATTCAACTCTACTAAAAATAAAACATCGTTTAATTTGGTTTATGAAGACTTACAGTCAATATCCATATTTTCTATTTTTATTTTTTTGAGTTTTGCTATCTTTTGGTATCACATCCTTACAGGTGTCAGGCATCTGATTATGGACTTTTTCCATATCGGTGAAACCTTAGAAGGCGCATACTATTCATCAATTTTTGTTCTAGCTTTATGGCTTATGACAACAATTGGGTTATTTGGGTATTTTTATTTATGAAAGGTTCACTAATTTGGTCCATTCAAAGATACAGCTCGCTATTTATTCTTGCTTACTTTGTATACTTTGTTTTTTACTTATTGAATGCAACTGATTCATATCATGAGTGGTCTCTTTTTATATCATCCTTTGAAATGAGAGCAGCAACTTCATTAACTGCATTACTAATAATTCTTCATGCATATATTGGCCTTTGGACTGTTGGAACAGATTATCTGACCAAAAGGACACTTGGTTTTTTAAATAAAGGTTTATCAAATCAAGCAAACTTAATAAGGGGAATATACTATTTTATATTTATCTTTAGCGGACTGCTTTATTTAGGAGTAATCTTATATATAATATGGACAATATAAATGATTAATATAATTAATTATAAAAATAAATAATAAAGGTCTTTAATGAGCAATAGTATTTTAACCAATGATATAAAAACAATAGAATTCGATGCTCTTATAGTCGGCGGTGGTGGCTCAGGGATGAGGGCTTCTTTAGAATTAGCTAAATCTGGACTTAAAACTGCAGTTGTATCAAAAGTATTTCCAACTAGATCTCATACAGTTTCAGCTCAAGGTGGGATTACATGTGCAATAGCAAGCGCAGATCCAAATGATGATTGGAGATGGCATATGTATGATACCGTCAAGGGTGCTGATTTTATTGGTGATCAGGATGCAATAGAATATTTGTGTTCAGAAGGTCCTAAAGCTGTTTTTGAACTTGAGCACATGGGTTTGCCGTTCTCAAGGTTTGAAAATGGTAGAATTTATCAAAGACCATTTGGTGGTCAGTCTAAGGATTTTGGTAAAGGTGGCCAAGCTGCAAGAACATGTGCAGCTGCAGATAGAACTGGCCATGCTCTGCTTCATACTTTATATCAAAACAATGTTAAAGAAGGCACAAACTTTCTGAATGAGTGGTTTGCAGTAGATATAGTCAAAAATAGTAAAGATGAGGTAACGGGTGTAATAGCTTTCTCAATTGAATCCGGTGAGGTTGCGTATTTGAAAGCACAGGCTACTGTTATGGCAACAGGTGGAGCAGGAAGGATATATGCATCAACTACCAATGCATTAATAAATACTGGTGATGGCCTAGCAATGGCTTTAAGAGCTGGTTTCCCAGCTCAAGATATGGAGATGTGGCAATTTCATCCCACTGGAATATATGGAGCAGGTTCATTAGTAACAGAAGGTTGTAGAGGAGAGGGTGGCTATCTCATTAATAAAGATGGCGAGAGATTTATGGAAAGATATGCTCCAAATGTTAAAGATTTAGCTGGAAGAGATGTTGTTGCACGATCAATGGTATTAGAAATTTTAGAAGGAAGAGGTTGTGGTGAAAATGGTGATCATATATTCCTTAAACTAGATCATCTAGGCGCAGATGTACTTAATTCAAAACTACCAGGTATATGTGAGCTCTCAAGAACCTTTGCTCATGTTGATCCTATATATGAACCAATTCCTGTAGTGCCAACATGTCACTATATGATGGGTGGCACCCCAACAAATGTTAATGGCCAGGCTTTTAAAAGAACAAATGGAAATGATTCAATTATTTCAGGTTTATTTGCAGCAGGTGAAGCTGCATGTGTATCTGTGCATGGAGCAAATAGGCTTGGCGGTAATTCTCTTTTAGACTTAGTTGTTTTTGGAAGAGCAACTGGAATGCATATACAAGAAGAACTTAAATCTGGCGGTGGTGTTGAATCTTCTTCTAATGATGATATTAATGCATCACTTGAGCGTTTAAATAAATTAAATGAATCTACTAGTGGGCATGATACTGCTTCAGTAAAGAGAGAGTTACAGGAATGTATGCAAAATTATTTTGGTGTTTTCAGAAGAGGCGATTTTATGGAAAAAGGCTTAAATGAGTTATCTGAAATTAGAGAGAAAGTTAATAACTTACATCTTAAAGATAAAAGTTCTGCATTCAATACTAGTAGAGTTGAGGCAATAGAGCTTCAAAATCTATTTGAAGTTGCTGAGGCTACAGCTATATCTGCTTTTGAAAGAAATGAAAGTAGAGGGGCACATGCTAGAGATGATTTCCCTGATAGGGATGATGAGAATTGGTTATGTCACTCTTTTTATGATCCAGTCGATAAAAAAGTTTCAAAAAGAGAAGTAAATTTTGCTCCTACAAAAGTAGATGCATTTCCACCTATAGTGAGAACTTATTAATGTCTGGCAATCAATTAGAAGTGAGTATGTATAGATACAATCCTGAACAGGATAAATTTCCGTACATGAAAAAATATAAAATAGATAAACCAGCTAGAGATATTATGGTTCTCGATTTGCTCCATCTACTTAAAGAAGAAGATGAATCAATTTCTTATAGAAGATCCTGCAGAGAAGGTGTATGCGGTTCTGACGGAATGAATATAAATGGTAAAAATGGCCTGGCATGCATAACACCAATATCATCTGTTTTAAAAAAAGATAAGATTGAATTGAGACCCCTTCCAGGACTTCCTGTTATTCGAGATCTTGTTGTTGATATGACAGAGTTCTATGCACAATACGAAAAAATAAAACCATTTTTACAAAACAATACAACAGCGCCTGAGCAAGAAAGACTTCAATCTCCTGAAGATAGAGATAAATTAGATGGTTTATATGAGTGTATTCTTTGTGCTTGTTGCTCAACAAGTTGCCCATCATTTTGGTGGAATCCTGATAAGTTTGTAGGACCAGCAGCTTTACTTCAGGCATACAGATTTATTGCAGATTCAAGAGACCTTGAAACAGTTGAAAGGCTTGATGAGCTTTCAGATCCATTTAGTGTTTATAGATGTCATGGAATTATGAATTGTGTCAGTGTTTGCCCAAAAGGCTTGAACCCAAATAAAGCAATTGGAGAAATAAAATCAATGCTTTTAAAGTCTAAGAAGAATATAATTACATCCGATGGAACTAATTAAAAAAATTACTTAGACAATGAACCAATCAATGGAAGAGCTTTGGAAAAGCTCTCACATTTCAGCAGGCCATGCTGATTACCTTGAATCTCTGTATGAGATATATCTAACTGACTCAGAAAACCTATCAACAGAGTGGCAAGATTTTTTTAGCAATCTACCTTCTGATACAAGTTCAAAAAAAGATGTTTCCCATCAAACTATAATCGATGAGTTCAAAAACTTGCCAAGAAACTCATCTCTTCTAACCGAAGAGATTGATGAAAGGCAAGGGAAGGTGATTAGACTTATTCAAGCATACAGAAACAGGGGCCATCAAGAAGCTAAATTAGATCCTTTAGGAATGATGGACAGAAAAACTATTGAAGATCTAGATATAGAATTTCATGGTCTATCTACAGATGATCTAGATGTTGAATTCTATACCGATACTTTTTTAACTGGATCAAAAAAAGCAAGCCTAAGAGATATCGTTTCAAGTTTGAGGTCTATTTATTGTGGAACAATTGGAATTGAATATAACTATATTATGGATTCTGATGAGCGAAGATGGTTTCAGAAGAGATTTGAATCAAAACTAGAACAATATTCTTTCACTAAAGATGAAAAATTGCATATATATGAAAGATTAAATTCTGCAGAAGGTTTAGCAAAATATCTAGCTGCTAAATATCCAGGCATGAAGCGTTTTGGTATAGATGGTTGTGAATCCTTAGTGCCTTTAATAGATGCTGCCATTCAAAACTGTGGAGAATTGGGTGCTAACCAAATTTGCTTTGGGATGGCCCACAGAGGAAGGTTAAATTTATTAGTTAATGTATTGGGTAAAATTCCTGCTGATTTATTTTCTGCTTTTGATGAAACTGCCGAGCTAGAAGGTGCAAATACAGGTGACGTTAAATATCATTTAGGCTTCTCATCAAACCTTAATACTCCTGGTGGAGAAGTTCATGTTTCTCTCAATAATAATCCATCACATTTAGAAATTGTAGATCCAGTTGTATTAGGCTCTGTAAGAGCAAGACAAGATAGGCTTGGAGACTCTCAAAGAAAGAAAGTTGTTCCAATACTCCTTCATGGAGATGCTTCCTTTTCAGGCCAAGGGGTTGTAATGGAATCACTACAAATGTCGCAAACCAGAGGATTTTATGTAGGTGGAACAATACATATTATTGTGAATAATCAAATTGGTTTTACAACCAGTAATAAAAATGATGCTAGGTCTACAGATTACTCAACAGATGTAGCAAAAATGATTCAAGCTCCAGTGATTCATGTAAATGGTGATGATCCAGAGATGGTAATTAATGCAGTAAAGATCGCTACAAAATATAGACATAAATTTAACAAGGACATTGTTATTGACTTATTCTGCTATAGAAGAAGAGGACATAATGAAGCAGATGACCCTTCAGCAACTCAGCCATTAATGTATAAAACAATTGCTAAACATCCTTCAGTATTAAACCAATATCAAGATCAGCTTATAGCTGAATCCATACTTACAAAAGAAGAGGCCTCATCAATAAAATCAACTTATAGAGAATCGCTTGAGGACGGTAAAATTGTTGCTAAAAATCTCTCTTTAAAACCAAATGATTCGCTTTGGTTTGACTGGAATGAGTATTTAGATGTTTTGTGGTGGCCCAAAATAGATACGTCTTTTGATAAGAATAAGTTTAAACAACTGGGTTCTGAAATCTGTGATGTTCCACCCTCATTTACAATAGGGAAACAGGCATCAAAAATATTCGATGATAGAAGAAAAATGAGTGGCGGCGGCTTGGAGATAAATTGGGGCTTTGCCGAAACCATGGCATATGCATCATTGTTATCTGAAAAATTTCCAATACGAATTACTGGCCAAGATGTAAGAAGAGGTACCTTTTCACATAGGCATGCGTGTGTCTTTGATGCAGAAGATGGAAGGGGATATATCCCGCTATCAAAAATTGCTGAAAATAATAATACAAGATTCGATATTTATGACTCTTTATTATCTGAGGAAGCTGTTCTAGCATTTGAATACGGTTACTCTGCAACATGGCCAACTGGCTTAACAATTTGGGAGGCTCAATTTGGTGATTTTGTTAATGGTGCTCAAGTTGTAATTGATCAGTTTATAGTTTCAGCACAACATAAATGGGAACGATTGTCTGGCTTAGTAATGCTTTTACCTCATGGTTATGAAGGACAAGGTCCTGAACATAGCAGTGCTAGAATTGAACGTTTTCTTCAATTATGTGCTTCTGAAAATATTCAGGTTTGTGTTCCAAGCTCTCCATCTCAAATCTATCATTTGCTAAGAAGACAAGCTATCAGAAAAATGAGAACCCCTCTTATAGTTATTTCACCAAAAAGTCTTTTAAGAAACCCAAGTGCTGTCTCAACTATTGATGAATTGACTGATGGATCTTTTGAGTGCGTAATAGATGATAATGTAAAAAATAAATCAGATATTTCAAAAGTAGTACTTTGTTCAGGTAAAGTATTTTATGACCTAAAAGAACAAAGAGATAAAGAAAATAAAGGCAATATTGCTCTAGTTAGGATTGAACAATTGTATCCATTTCCATATGATGACCTCCAAGAAGTGTTATCAACCTATGAGAACTTGAAAGAGGTTATTTGGTGCCAAGAAGAACCAGCTAACCAGGGTGCATGGTTTAGTCACAGGCATAGAATTCAAAGAGTATTAGATAGGTTTGATACTAAAAGGGAAATATCTCTTGTAAGCAGGCCAGCTGCAGCGGCTCCGGCTGTAGGTATGATGAAACTTCATTTGAAACAGCAAAGCAATCTTGTTGAAGAGGCTTTAAAATAGGAAACATTATGGCAATTGAAATAAAATCTCCAACTTTTCCAGAGTCTATAGCAGATGGAACTGTTGCTAACTGGACTAAAAAAGAGGGTGAAAGTGTTTCACAAGACGAAGTCATAGCAGAGATTGAGACTGATAAGGTTGTTTTGGAAGTTGTAGCCCCATCTGATGGGGTTGTTTCAAAAATTTTAAAAAATGAAGGTGATATAGTAAATAGCGCTGAAGTTATTGGTGAATTTTCCGAAGCAGATACAAATAATCAGCCCAAAGCAGCAAAAGAAATAAAAGAAGAACCTCCTGAAGTTATTCAAGAACAGCCAAAAAAAGTTATAAATAAAAATGGACCAGCTGCAAAAAAACTTATTTCAGAAAATAACTTAGATGTAACATCCATAAAGGCATCTGGAAAAGATAATAGAGTAACGAAGGCTGATGTTGTAAATCATCTTAATAAAGAAGAACACTCTTCGTCACCAATAATCATATCAAAACCTACATCTAACAGACCAGAAAAAAGAGTCAAAATGACGAGACTCAGAAGTACAATTGCTAAAAGATTGGTTAATGTTCAACAAGAAACAGCAATGCTTACCACTTTTAATGAAGTTGATATGTTGCCGATAAAAGAACTGCGTGCTAAATATGGCCAAGAGTTTGAGAAGCAACATGGTGTAAAACTTGGTTTTATGGGATTTTTTGTAATTGCTGCAGTTCAAGCATTAAAAAAATCTCCAATTGTAAATGCCTCAATTGATGGTAATGATGTTGTTTATCATGGATATCAAGATATCGGTGTTGCGGTTTCAACTGAAAGAGGATTGGTAGTTCCAATCATAAAAGATGCTGATATGAAATCACTTCCAGAATTAGAAAAATCAATCTTAGAATATTCAGAGAAAGCAAGAGATGGAAAACTTTCCATTGATGAAATGCAGGGTGGAACATTTACGATATCTAATGGAGGAGTGTTTGGTTCATTATTATCCACTCCAATTCTGAATGCTCCTCAGACAGCAATATTGGGTATGCATACTATTCAAGAAAGACCTGTTGCAAGAAATGGAGAAGTTGTTATTAGACCTATGATGTATTTAGCAATGAGTTATGACCATAGGCTTCTAGATGGTAAAGAGGCCGTCAGATTTTTAGTTTCGATTAAAGAACAATTGGAATCTCCTGAAAGATTGCTTTTAAATTTATAGGTAAGGAAATTATATGTATGACGTAATTGTAATAGGAGGGGGACCTGCAGGATATGTTGCTGCAATAAGGTCTTCTCAGCTCGGTCTTAAAACAGCATGTATTGAAGAATTTATTGATGATTCAGGTAATGCAGTTTTTGGTGGCACATGCCTAAATGTAGGGTGCATACCTTCAAAAGCATTGCTAGATTCCTCTCATAGATACTATGAGGCTGCAGGACACCTTGGTTCTCATGGAATAAATATTGAAAAAGTTCAATTAGATCTGTCAGCAATGATGGATAGAAAAGATAATATTGTTAAAAAACTGACTGGAGGAATTGGAGGTTTATTTGCAGCAAATAAAGTTACTCCTATTTCAGGTAGGGGAAAAGTTGTTTCAGGCAACAATGTTGAAGTAACAAAAACTGATGGAACAAGCGAAACCATAAATGCAAAAAATATTATTATTGCTACTGGTTCTTCACCAATAGAAATTTCTTCTGCTGAATATGACAATAATATTGTTGATAGTACAGGAGCACTTGAATTTACTGAGGTACCAAAAACATTGGGTGTTATTGGTGCTGGTGTAATTGGTTTAGAGCTTGGAAGTGTCTGGGCAAGGCTTGGATCTGAGGTGACTGTTATTGAAGCTATGGATGATTTTTTATTCATGGCAGATAAAGAAATAGCTAAAGATTCTTTAAAAGAATTTAAAAGACAAGGATTGGATATAAAGTTAGGTAGCAGATTAATTTCTTCAAAAAGCCTTAAAAAATCTGTAAAAATTTCATATGAGAATTCTTCTGGTACAGAAGAAATGGAATTCGATAAGCTTGTTGTTGCTGTAGGAAGAAGACCAAATACTGAAAGTGTTTTCTCTGAAGATTCTGGAGTCCATCTAGATAATAGTGGATTTATTAGTGTTGATAGCCATTGTCAAACTAATGCATCAAATATATATGCAATTGGAGATGTTGTAAGGGGCCCAATGCTTGCGCATAAAGGAAGCGAAGAAGGAATTATGGTTGCTGAAAGAATTGCTGGAAAGCATGCAGAAATGAACTATGACTTAGTGCCTTCAGTTATTTATACACATCCAGAAATTGCATGGGTTGGAAAAAATGAAGAAGAATTAAAATCTGAAAATATAGAATATAAAGTAGGTAAGTTCCCGTTTGCTGCAAGCGGTAGAGCTTTAGCTGTCGATCAGTCAATAGGTTTTGTAAAACTAATATCTGATGCTTCTACAGACACAATACTTGGTGTTCATGTTTTTGGACCATCCGCAGCTGAAATTGTTCAACAAGCTCTAATTTCAATGGAGTTTGGAGCCAGTTCTGAAGATTTAGGTTTGACAATTTTTAGCCATCCTACTGTTTCTGAAGCTCTCCACGAGGCAGCACTTGCAGTTAATAATGAAGCTATTCATATAGGAAATAAAAGAAAATGAATTTACATGAATTTCAAGGCAAAGCTTTATTTGCAGAATATGACTTACCTGTTTCCAACGGAAAGGTTATTTATGATGCAGAAGATGCATTAAAGGCTTGTAGAGATATAGGTGGTTCTAAATGGGTCGTTAAAGCCCAAGTTCATGCAGGTGGTAGAGGTAAATCTGGAGGCGTGAAGCTTGTTGATACACCTGATGAAGCAATTGAATTTTCTAAAAATTGGTTAGGAAAAAGACTAGTTACCTACCAGACAGATAGTAAGGGACAGTTAGTTAACTCAATCCTTATTGAAGAATGTACAGATATAGCTAATGAACTATATCTAAGTGCTGTAATAGATAGAGACTCTCAAAGAGTAGTGTTTATTGGATCTAGTGAAGGTGGAGTTAACATAGAAGAAGTTGCAAAAAATACTCCAGATAAAATAATCTATGAAGCAATAGATCCCCTATGTGGTGCTCAGGGATTCCAAGCAAGGAAAATAGCAAAAGTTTTGAAGCTAGATGCAGTTCAAACTAAACAGTTCACCCCGATGCTTAAGAATTTAATGAAGCTTTTTGTTGAGAAAGATCTTAGTCTGCTTGAAATAAATCCGCTTGTAATAACAAGTGGAGGTAATCTCCATTGTTTGGATGCAAAAATTAATATAGATACTAATGCAATATACAGACAACCTGACATTGCTGAAATGCATGACCCATCTCAAGAAGACCCTAGAGAATCTGAAGCAGCTAAAAATGATTTAAGTTATGTTTCACTAGATGGAAATATAGGATGTATGGTTAATGGCGCAGGTTTAGCAATGGGAACAATGGATACTATTAAATATTTTGGTGGAAATCCTGCAAATTTCCTTGATGTTGGTGGGACAGCAACTCAAGAAAGAGTGTCTAAGGCATTTAAAATAATTTTAGATGACCCTGAAGTAAAAGTAGTTTTAGTTAATATTTTTGGAGGCATCGTTAGGTGCGATCTTATTGCTGAGGGTGTTATAGCTGCCATTGAGGAAGTGGGAGTTGAGATACCAGTAGTTGTAAGGCTTGAGGGTAACAATGCTGACCTGGGATCTGAAATCCTATCAAAAGCAGATATAAAAATTGAGAGTATTAATAATCTTGGTGATGCTGCCAGAAAAGCTGTGGAACTTGCAAAATGAGTATTTTAGTAAATAAAGAAACAAGAGTAATAGTTCAGGGGTTCACAGGATCACAGGCCACCCTTCATTCAGAACAAGCTATTGAATATGGTACAAACATAGTTGGAGGTATTACTCCTGGAAAGGGAGGCCAAACTCATCTTGGCCAACCAGTTTTTGATACTATGGAAGAGGCTAAAAAGGCTGTGAATCCAAATGCCTCATTGATATTTGTTCCTGCACCTTTTTGTAAAGATTCTATTTTAGAAGCAGCTGAATCCGGCATTGAATTAATTATATGCATCACAGAAGGAGTGCCAACTTTGGATATGCTTGATGTTAAAAAAAGAGTAGATGAGCTTGGAGTTACCCTTATTGGGCCAAACTGTCCTGGAGTTATTACTCCAGGTGAAGCAAAGCTAGGAATTATGCCAGCAAGTATTCATATGCCAGGAACGGTAGGAATCATTTCAAGATCTGGAACATTAACCTATGAAGCAGTTAAACAGACTACCGATCTTGGATTAGGTCAGAGTAGCTGTGTTGGTATTGGTGGTGATCCAATACCTGGGTCTTCATTTATTGATATTCTAAAATTATTTGAAAATGATGAACAAACTAAAGCTATAGTCATGGTTGGGGAGATTGGAGGAACTGCTGAAGAGGATGCAGCAGAATATATTAAAAATCATATTTCAAAACCAGTTATTTCATATATAGCAGGACAAACTGCACCGGCTGGAAAAAGAATGGGTCATGCAGGTGCTATCATAGCTGGCGGCAAAGGAACTGCTGCGGATAAAATAGCAAAATTAAAAGAGTGTGGTGTCCATATCGCTGATAATTTAGTTGAAATTGGAGCCAAAGTAGCTGAAGTTATAAATAGTTAAGCTATATCAGTAATTGAGATTTTTAAATGAATAGCAAGATTATAGAGGGCAAAGCTTTTTCTTGTTTTTTGCATCAGCCTGATATCAAATCTAACCCTCAATGGTCACTCAGATTAGTCCCCTCTGAAATCGAACAACAAAGATTTAAGAAATCTGGCTATAAAATGAATATGGAATTCATAGATAATTCTGAATATGGTATGTCTGTTCTTTTAAGAAGAAAGGTGAAACATATGGACGATGTATTAGAAAAGCCATTATTATTTGATATAAAAAAACAGCCTTTAGAATTATTTGATGAGCTTCCAGACGGTTCAAATGTGATGGTTAAATACAGTGAATGGGAGGGAGTTTCTAAATTAGATAATATGCTTCACAAAGGCTTAGATTTAATAGCAGTTATCTTATTAGACAAGGCACCAAAGCTTTTTTAAAAACTTTTAATCCTAAGAAATTTTTTAATAATCCAATTCAATCTTATTATTGATAAGAAAGAAAATATTGTTAAGCCTATAATCATTCCATACCACATTCCAGCTGCACCTAGAGGTTGACTAACACCTACTGTGGTTAAGTAATATCCCATAGGCATTGCAAAGATCCAATATGAAATGAACAATAGAACCATTGGTATAAATGTATCTTTAAATCCTCTTAAGCTTCCCAGAGCTCCCATCTGAATTCCATCAGGTAACTGAAATACTGCAGCAAATATTAATAGACTTACTGCAAGATCAAATACCAATGGATCAACTGTATATATACTAACAATGAATTCTCTAAATATTAAAATTACTATGCTATTCAAAAGAGCTGTAAGCATACACATATATATTGTTGAATATGAGGCAACCTTAGCTTGTTTTGGATTATTTTCACCAATTAAATTTCCAACTCTTGTTGCTGCTGCAAGCCCAATAGATAAAGGGACCATAAAAAACAAGCTAGCTATGTTGATAGCTATAGAGTGACTTGCAACTATAGTTTCACCCAATGTTCCTAGTATTATCGCTGCACCAGAAAACATACTAAGTTCTATAAAAATTCCTAATCCAATAGGAAAACCAAGTTTAAAAACTTCTTTTGTTGTAGATGCTGTAGGTGGAGAGAATTGCTTAAAAGGTTTAGTTTTTTGATAACTTTTTGATAGAGCAATATAAATAAACAATGTAACCATCATTACAAATGAAACAATGGTGGTTGCAATACCGCAACCAACACCACCAAGCTTTGGAGCTCCCATCCACCCATAAACAAACATTAAATCTAAAGGTATATTTATAAGCATGCCAACTGCAGCTATACAAAAAACTGGTATCGTTAATGTCATTCCTTCGCTATAACATCTTAAGCAAGTAAAAACAGTTATAAATGTGAAGCCAAGAGCTACAGCTTTCAAATAGCTTATTGATATATCAGTTATGCTTTTTTCAATAGGTAAAAAATTTAAAATTAGATCCATATTCATAAATAACAAACCAATAAGAATTCCAAGGGCAAGGGCTATCCATAGTATTTCTCTAAGCTTTTGACCTATTTCATTAAACTTTTTTGCTCCGTAGAGTTGGGCAACTATTGGAGTAACTGAAAAAATAACTCCCGATACAAACATCCAGATAGTTGTAGAAAACGCATTACCAACTGCAAGACCAGCAAGATCACTAGAGCTTGCTCTTCCTGCAATGATTGTGTCAGTTGCACCCATCAACATATAGGATAGCTGTGATCCAAATATAGGTACTCCAATCTTAATAAGTTGCCTAAATTCAGAAATATATTTATTAATCAATTTTTTTTAACAGTAATTATTTTTTCGCTACTTTATCATATTAAAATAAGTTAACTAGGAGAATATAATCAGAAAAGATAATAGGCCATATTGGATTAAAAAAGTTGCAACAAGACTTATTAAAATTTACGTAAACCATTTTTTAAAACCTCAATTTTTATATTTAGGTAAAGGCGGAGCATACTTTAAACCAAAGTATATAAGTGTTTTTGGCAATAATGTTTCCCTAGATGATTATCCAACACTTATTGGTGCAAGCGATGCATATATTCAATTTACATCATGGAATATTGGAGAGTGTAAGGGCGAAATAAAGATTGGTAAATATTCACTTATAACACCAGGAGTAAGGATCATGGCTGCTGAAAGTATTGTTATTGGTGATGCTTGCATGATTGCTCATGGAGTTTATATATCTGATGCTGATTGGCATGGCATTTATGATAGAGCTGAGCCAGTTGGAAAAACAAAACCAGTTGTTATTAAAGATAATGTCTGGATAGGTGATAGCGCAATAATATGTAAAGGTGTAACTATAGGCAATAACAGTATTATTGGGGCAGGGGCAGTTGTTACAAAAAATGTTCCACCGAATTCAGTTTTTGCAGGTAATCCTGCTCAATTAGTTAAAGAACTTGATGATGTTGAATTTAATACCAGAGCAAATTTCTTAGAGGACCCAATAAAACTGGCTAAAGACTTCGATGCATTAGATAAATACACTCTCGGAAATAATTCATTTATTGGATGGATTATAAGCTTAATTAATCCAAATGATTCTCATTGAATATGAAAATTGTTGTTGATGAGAAAATCAAACTCTTTTCTAATATTGTTAATGAATTAGATTGTTTTGAAAATATAGAATTTATTTATATAAATAGTAAAGAAATTGATAACAACATATTAATTGATGCGGATGCACTTTTTATTAGATCAACCACTATCGTTAATGAAAGTCTTTTAAAAAATACAAGAGTTAAGTTAGTTGGATCAGCAACAGCAGGCCTTGATCATCTTGATACTAATTACCTTCATTCAGAAGAGATAAAATGGTTTTATTCTCCAGGGTGTAATTCTAGCTCAGTTGTTCATTATGTTTTAGCTGCAATTGCCCATTTGGATAAGATCAATATAATTTCAAAAGAGTCAAATACAATTGGAATTATTGGCTGTGGGAGTATTGGTAGCAAGCTCCATTTAGTATTAAATAAATTAAATATCAAAAGTATCGTTTGTGATCCATATCTTAAGTTTAATCATCTTTCTTCTACTGAAGAGGTTGAGAAATGTGAATTAATTTCAATACACACACCATTATCTTTTGAAGGCTCTCATCCTACTTTCAATATGATCAATAAACTTTTTTTCGATCGATCGAATGTTAAAACACTCATAAACACGTCAAGAGGATCTATAGTTAATGAAAATGATTTATTAAAACTTGAACATATTAATTACGTAGCTGATGTTTGGGCTAATGAACCTAGCCCAAACTCAGATATTATAGATAATGCAATCATAGCTACGCCTCACATTGCAGGACATAGTCATGAAGGGAAGGTCAATGGTACTTTAAATTTATTACTTGAACTTAATAAGTATTTAAATATTAATAATGAAAGTTTTAAGAAAAATAATGAATCTATACTGAATTTTAGAAAAAAAGATTATTTGAGTATAGATGAGGTAACCTTAAATGATTTTAGTAATTCATATAATATTATTAGTGAGTCAATAAATTTTAAGAATTTAAGCAAAATGTCAGGTAAATCTCTACAAGCTGGTGAATTCAATGAAATCAGAGCAAAACATGAAAAAAGGCATGACATTATCTAATCTGCTCTAAAAAAATGCATATTTTATCCCTTAATTAATGGGTTTCTATAGAAATATATATTTTATATATATATAATTCATATCTTAAGTAATCTTAAGTCCAAACCATTTACGCACTCTACAAATTTGGCACTTAAATTGCATATAGTTTATATATACATTTTTATATTTTTAGGGGTAATCGTAATGAATTCAGCAAAAGTTAATGATAGATCAAAGAAAATTGCAAGAAAGTTAATAAAAAGGGTGCTTAGCACTTCAATTGAAAATCCAGATAACCCTGAGTCGATAGCTTTTTTTCAGGCTGATACTTATAGGTTTTATTTTTTAATGAGCTTCATGTGGGAATTCTTTGAAGGAAATGAAATTTCTCAAGAATATGCAATCTCTCTTGTACCAAGAAAGTTTGCATCTAGAATCAAGAGACTTCAAGTATTAAAACAAGCAGTTCAACTTGGCTTCATATATGAGCAATCATCTGAAGTTGATAAAAGAAGACGAATATATGCTCCAACGGAAATTCTTCTAAAGGATTTTCTTGACTATGCTGAGAATACTGCTGTTGTTGTTGAGACAAATACATAAATATATAATTTGAAATCAATTTAATCCTACCTATATCTATAGTTGTTCATTACAATTATCAGATGACTGAAAATCAAGATAATAATTATTGGAAAAAAAAACTTTCTGAGGAAAGTTATAGAGTTACCAGAGAATCAGGAACCGAAAGCCCATTTACTGGTAAGTATTGGGATTTTGATGAGTCTGGTATTTATCACTGCATTTGCTGTAATACCCAACTCTTTGAGTCTGATACAAAGTTTGATGCTGGTTGCGGTTGGCCAAGTTTTTTTATTCCAATGGATCAATCCTCCATTGAGGAAGTAAATGATAATTCCCATGGCATGTCTAGAACAGAAGTTAAATGCAAAAATTGTGATGCGCATTTAGGTCATGTGTTCAATGATGGCCCAGAACCAACAGGCCTAAGATATTGCATTAATTCAGCATCAATTGATTTTGATAAAAAATAAAATCAATCATGCTCTTAACCAAGAATTCATTTTTTAAATCATTAAAAAAAGTTGGTTTATGGACTGGCCTCTCAAGAATTTTTGGTCTTATTAGAGATATCTCAACAACAAGCCTTCTTGGAGCTTCTGTATTCCATGATATTTTTGTTGTAACTTTAAAAATTCCAAACCTTTTCAGAAGATTTTTTGCAGAGGGGGCTTTCAATCAGGCGTTTATTCCTGTCTATAGCGACTTTTATCGTGCAAATGATGAAAAAGCTACTAAGGAATTCTTAAATGCCTTAGCTGGCTCTTTTTTAAGCATCTTATTTCTTATTACAATAATCGTTCTTTTAATAACTCCTATATTCATACTAATTTTTGCGCCTGGCTTTTATTTTGATGATTTTAAAAGAGAGGTAGCTATAAATGTTTTGCAAATAATGTTCCCTTATCTTGGTTTAATTTCATTAGTTGCTTTTGCTGGCGGTATTCAAAATACTCATGAAAGATTTTCATTACCAGCAGCGACGCCTATAGTCTTTAATTTATGTTTAATTTTGGCTGCTTTGGTGATTGCACCTCGCTTTGAGATGCCCATTTATGCATTGGCATGGGGTGTTTTATTAGCAGGGGTAATTCAGCTATTGATTCAATTGTTTCCTTTAAATGCTATCAACAGATTGCCAGTACCCAAATTAAATTTTTCAAACAAAGGTTCGCAAAAAGTTTTTAAATTAATGGTTCCTGCGATCTTTGCTGGTGGAATTATTCAGATAAATCTCTTAATCGACACAATTTTTGCATCGCTTTTACAAACTGGAAGCCCAACCTGGTTATATGTTTCAGATAGATTAATTCAGCTTCCTATGGGTTTATTTGCTATAGCAATCGGAACTGTCTTATTGCCCACTCTTTCAAAAATAAATATTGATACTAATTTAAATGAATTTATTCATCAGGTTAAAAAAGGTCAAAGATTTGTTATCTTTATCGGGATCCCATCCTTTATTGGGCTTGCAATTTGTGCAAATGATATTTTAAGTACTGTTTTTTTACGAGGTGAGTTCTATCAAGATGATGTAAATCAATCCTCTAAAAGTTTGGTTGCATTTTCAATTGGACTTCCCTTTTTTATGTTGATGAAAGTTCTGACTCCTGCATTTTTTGCAAGAAAAGATACTAAAACACCCATGTATATTGCCTTATTATCTTTATTTCTCAATGCATCGTTAAATTATATTCTTGCATTTAAATTAGGATATGGGCATGTTGGCTTAGCTATAGGTAGCTCCATATCTGCAATCATAAGTGTTTTAGTAATGGAGTATATTCTTATGAAACAAAGCATAGTTAAAATTGAAAATCCGTTAAATAGATTCAATGTATCCATTTTGTTATCATCAATTTTTTTAACAGTATTTCTTTTAGCTTTTTCAGCAATTATTAATTTTGAAGTACTTACGCAACTAGAAAAATTTTTCTATCTTGGATTAGAGGTTTGTATTTCAATTATTATCTATTTTGGTATTAGTAGAATTATTAATGGTAAGGATGTAAAAGGGTTTTTTAGTTAATTATGTATTTAATTAGAGGCCAGCATAATTTAGATTTCTTTAAATCACAGAGTTTTGATAAAGAGCCTATTCATGGAACTATTGGAAATTTCGATGGTTTGCATTTAGGACATCAGTCCATCCTTGAGAATATTAAAAAATCTGCAAGAAGTTCAAATGGAAAGACAGTAGTATTTTTTACAGAACCTCATGCATCAGAATTTTTTGCAAACATGAGATCTAATAGTAATTCAGCTCCGCCTAGACTCTGTCCATGGAGAGAAAAATTTAAACTTCTTGATAGTTTTGGAATTGATTTTGCTTTTTTTCTAAAATTTAATAGTTCACTTAGGCAGATGACACCTGAAGCATTTATTAAAAACATACTAGAGCCTATGAATTTAAGTTCGCTTACTATTGGAGATGATTTTAGGTTTGGTGTTAACAGAGAAGGTGACTTTGATTTATTAAAGAATTGGGGTTTTAAAAAGGGGATAGATGTTACCAAGACTGAAACTTTTAAATATTTAGATGAGAGAGTAAGTAGCACAAGAATCAGAAAGGCCATATCAGATAATGATTTTGATTTAGCATCAAGTCTTTTAGGAAGGCCTTATACTTTTTCTGGAAAAATTGTTCATGGCCAGCATCTGGGTCGAACCATAGAAGTACCTACTGCTAACCTATGGTTACCAAAACAAAAACTACCTATCTCTGGAGTTTATGCAGTTCAATGTAAGCTCAATGGCATATCTTTAAAAGGTATTGCTAATATGGGTACACGTCCAACTGTAGGCGGCACAATGCCAGTTCTGGAAGTACATCTATTCGACTTCTCTCAAGAAATATATTCACAAAGATTGGAAGTAGATTTTAGGCATAAAATTAGAGAAGAAAAGAAATTTAAGAATCTAGACATGTTAAAATCACAGATTAGTAAAGATATAACTTTAGCAAAAACACTACTACAAGACTAATATGACACTTAATTACCGGGATACACTTAATCTTCCTCAGACTGAATTATCTATGAAAGCTGGGCTTCCAAGAAAAGAACCTGAAATTCTTAGTTTTTGGGATGATATAGACTTGTATAACAAAATACGTGAGCAAAATAAGAATAATAAAAAATTTATTCTTCACGATGGGCCTCCATATGCAAATGGAGCGATTCATTTAGGTCATTCTGTAAATAAAATTCTTAAAGACATTACTATAAAATCAAAAACTTTGCATGGCATGGATGCCCCATATGTTCCTGGCTGGGACTGTCATGGCCTTCCAATTGAACTCAATGTTGAGAAGAAGCATGGCAAAAGAAGTGAGCTTGTTCAGGATAAAAAAATGTTTCAGGAGGCGTGCAAAGAATATGCATTAACTCAAATAGATAGCCAGAAGCAAGATTTCATAAGACTGGGTGTTCTTGGTGAATGGGATAACCCCTACAGAAGTCTTGATTCATCTTTTGAGGCAAATGCAGTCCGTGCTTTAGGTAAAATATTTGAGGCTGGACATATAGAGAAGGGTGAAAAGCCAGTTCATTGGTGCCAAGATTGCGGATCAGCACTTGCAGAAGCAGAGGTTGAGTATCAAGATAAAACTTCTAAATCTATAGATGTCTCATTTTTAGTGAACGAGGAATCTCTTCAAAATTTAAATGATGCTTTTAGTACAAACATTTCTGATAATGTTTCTTTTGTAATTTGGACAACAACTCCATGGACTATACCTTCTAATGTTGCTGTTTGTATCAATCCTGATTTAGATTACGCTCTTATCAAATTAAATAAATCTTATTTAGTTATTGCTGAAGCAATGATTGAGCAATGTATGGAAAGATGGGGAGCATCTTCAGAACTAATTGCAAAAACCCCAGGAAAAGATTTACTTAATATTTCTCTTAGTCATCCATTTATTGATAGAAATTCTGAATTGCTGCATGGAGATCATGTAACTACGGAAGCTGGAACCGGATGTGTTCATACAGCACCTGCTCACGGGATGGATGATTATTTTATTTGCAAAAAACATGGCATAGAAACATTCAAAGCTCTCAATAGCAAAGGGTTGTTTATAGATGAATTTGATTTTATAGCAGGTTTACCAGCATCAAAAGCAGACCCGTTAGTAATTGAAAAGCTTATTGAAGTAAATGCACTAATTAATTCTGATGATTTTTATCATTCCTATCCTCATTGTTGGAGACACAAATCACCACTGATTTTCACTTCAACTGCCCAATGGTTTATTTCTATGAATAAATCAGGGCTTCTAGATGAAGCACTTAAAAGTATTGCTGGTGTCAAATGGGAGCCATCTTGGGGTGAACAAAGAATAGAAGGCATGTTGACCGATCGACCAGATTGGTGCATATCAAGACAAAGAAATTGGGGTGTTCCTATAACATTGGTTGTTCATAAGGAATCTGGAGAAATACATCCACAGCAAAATGAACTTTTTAGAAAATTTGCAGATCTTATTGAGATAAATGGAATATCTTCATGGGATTCATTAAGCTTAAATGATTATATTGATGATAGTGATTCATATATCAAGATTACTGATTCTTTAGATGTATGGTTTGATTCCGGGGTAACCCATTTTGCTGTTTCAGAGCAAAGATTTGAAGATGGTGTTGTGGCTGATTTATATCTTGAAGGATCAGATCAACATAGAGGATGGTTTCAATCATCTCTTTTAACAAGCATTGCAATGAATGGAAGGGCTCCATATAAATCAGTTCTCACTCATGGCTTTGTTGTTGATGAAAATGGAAGGAAGCAATCTAAATCTCTTGGTAATGTAGTTTCACCTCAGAAGGTTTGGGATTCCTTGGGCGCAGACATTTTAAGATTATGGGTTGCATCTGCTGACTTTAGAAGTGAAATGGTTGCATCAGATGAGATTTTAAAAAGAGTATCAGATCAATATAGAAGAATCAGAAATACCTTTAGATTTATTCTAGGCAACTTGAATGATTTTGATGAAAGTAAAATGGTATCTTTTGAGGATCAAATAGAATTAGATAAATGGATCATTCTTGAAACATCTAAATTACAAGATGATGTTTTAAAATTATATGATTCATATTCATACCATAATGTTGTTCAAAGAATTCATAATTTCTGTGTAAATGAATTAGGTGGTATATATCTAGACATTGTCAAAGATAGGTTATACACCTGCAAAAACTCTTCTAAAGCAAGACTATCCTGTCAAACAAGTCTTAATTATGTTCTAAATACAATGGTTAGACTTGTCGCACCTATTTTATCTTTTACCTCAGAAGAGATTTGGCAAACCCATCCTTCCCTAAAAGAACAAAGTGAATCTATCTTTCTTTCAAAATATACTGACAATAATGTTAAGGGTAATTGCTCCATCAGTTCATCTGATTGGGTACGAATATTTGAAATCAAAGATCTTGTGAACCAGTCTATTGAGAAATTAAGAAATGAAAATATGCTTAAAGGTTCACTCGATTCTAATGTAATTATTTCTGCTAATATTGAAGATAAATTGATTCTTGATAAGCTTGGCTCAGAATTACATTTTGTATTTATATCATCTAAGGCATCAGTGGTTGAAGGTGATAGTTTGTCTATCCAAATTGATCAATTACATGATGAAAAATGTACAAGATGCTGGCATAGAGATGATTCAGTGGGACAAAGCAAAGATCATCCAGAAATTTGCTCAAGGTGCGAAGTAAATATTGGCGAAACGGGTGAGAGCAGGTCTTTTGTTTAAGAAAAGATTTTTTGTAACTATAGCTTCTATATTTGTTTTAGATATTGTAACTAAGCAGTATGCACTGCGGGGGTTAGTAGAGGGAGCGTCATATGAGTTTCTACCTTTCATTGATTTATACTTAACTTTTAATTCTGGTGTGGCATTTGGCTTTTTAGATATTGGTAATAGGGTTATTTCAAATATCCTTACATTGATTGGCATCCTTATAGTTATTTATGTATTTAAATTGATTAAAAATGAAACAGATAATCTAAAACAGTATTCCTTGTCATTAATATTAGGTGGAGCGTTAGGAAATATTATAGACAGGTTTACAGATGGACTAGTAACAGATTTCTTACATCTTAAAATCGCTGATTTTTCATTTTTTATATTTAATATTGCTGATGCCTCAATATCCTTAGGTGCAATCTTCTTAATATATCTTGAGCTATTCAAAAAGAACCATTTGAGCAATGAACAAACAAATTAAATTAGCTAATCCAAGAGGCTTCTGTGCAGGCGTAGATAGAGCTATAGATATAGTGAATAAAGCTCTAGATAAATTTGGAAGTCCTGTTTATGTAAAACATGAGGTTGTACATAATAAATTTGTTGTTGAAGATCTTAAAAGTAGAGGGGCAATTTTTGTTGAAGAAATAGACGAAGTACCAGATAACTCATTGGTAATTTTCAGTGCACATGGAGTTTCACAAGAAGTTGAAGAAACTACAAAATTAAGAAAACTTGAATACTTTGATGCTACTTGCCCCTTAGTTACAAAAGTTCACATGGAAGTGATAAGGAATGCTAGGGCTAATAATGACATTATATTAATTGGGCACGAAGGTCATCCTGAGGTTGAAGGCACTATGGGTAGGCATATAAAAAATGAATCCAGTAATATCTTTTTAGTTCAGGATGAGCAAGAAGCCTCTAGTATAGTCATTGATAAGCCAGATCAATTAGCAATAGTAACTCAGACAACTTTAAGTGTTGATGATACAAAATCTATTATCGATATTTTAAAAACAAGATTCCCAAGCATAAATATTCCAAAAAAAGATGATATTTGCTATGCAACCCAAAACAGACAAGATGCAGTAAAGCAACTAGCGCTGGAATCTGATTTTATGATTGTGGTTGGTTCGAGTAACAGCTCGAATTCTAATAGACTACAAGAATTAAGTGAAAAGTGTGGTTGTAAATCTGTTCTTATTGATAGCTTTGATGACCTGGATCTTTCAGAAATTGAAGGAAAAGAAATAATAGCTATTACAGCAGGAGCATCAGCGCCTGAATCAAGGGTTCAAGAAATAGCTTTGGCGGTTAGAGACTATACTGGTGCAGTAATAATGGAGCATGGGGTTGATGAAGAAAATATATATTTTAAACTTCCTCCCGCACTGAGATAAATGATAATTAAGAATCATCTAATTTCTGACATAAAATATATAAAGTCTCCAAACTTTAATAACAGACCCCAAAATACATCCATAGATCTCTTAGTAATTCATTCAATAAGCCTACCACCTAAGGTTTATGGAAATGATCATATAGAACAATTTTTTTTAAACTGCCTTGATAGTTCCTTAGATCCTTTTTATGAAGAAATCAAAAACCTAAAGGTATCAGCACACTTATTAATAAAAAGAACTGGTGAGGTTATTCAGTTTGTGCCATTTAATATGAGGGCATGGCATGCAGGAGAATCAACATTTAAAGGGAGAGATGATTGTAATAGTTTCTCTATAGGTGTTGAGCTTGAGGGTTCAGAAGATGATCCTTTCGAAGATATTCAATATGATAAGCTTAGTGAAGTTACAGTTTCTCTAATAAATGAATATAAAAATATTACCAAAGACAATATTAGGGGTCACTCGGATATTGCACCAGGAAGAAAAACAGACCCTGGTAAATTTTTTGATTGGAAGAAGTACTTAAATAATGTCTAAATTCAATAAGCTTTTTGTAATGTTTTGCTTGGGCTTTGCATCAGGCCTTCCTTACATGATCATTATAAGTACATCTACTGCATGGCTTAGAGACGCAGGTGTAGATCTTGCATACATAGGTTTTTTTTCTTGGGTTACTTTTATGTATGCCTTTAAGTTTTTATGGGCACCTTTAATTGATAGGTTTTCTATTCCAGTATTAAAAAAATATGGACATAGGAAGAGCTGGATTGTTTTGATGCAGAGCATTATTTTTGTTAATTTAATAATACTTTCAAACATCGATCCAAAGAATAATTTTATGCTATTTAGCTTAATAGCTTTTCTTATTGGGCTCTCTGGATCTATTCAGGATATAGCCATAGATGCATTTAGGATTGAATATGCTGATATCAATGATCAAGGAAGCCTTGCGGCTACTTATCAATTTGGTTGGAGATTAGCAATTATTATAGCAACCTCATTTGCTTTAATATTTGCTGATACTAATGGGTGGTCTTTAACCTTCAAAATAATGGCAGCTTCTATGTTTATTGGCCTTCTTGGTTTAGTCTTTTCAAAGGAAGAAAAAAATCTACAACTTAGCAGGTTAAGTTTTAGTCAATCAATTAAAGATCCTTTTGTTGATTTTTTATCCAGGTTTGGGTTTTTTGCAGCAGCGATCTTGCTGATGATAATAGCTACTTACAGGCTTACAGATATTGTAATGGGACCAATGGCAACACCTTTCTATATTGATATGGGCTTTTCCTTAACAGAAATAGGAGCGGTTGTTAAAATTGTTGCTCTTATAGCTTCAATACTTGGAATTTCTTTAGGGGCAATTTTGTTAAAGAAATTTAATATATATAAATCTCTTTTAATTGGAGCTTTTTTGGTAATGATAACTAATATTTGCTTTTCTTATGTTGCAGTCTCAGAAAAGAGTATTACATCATTATCTTTTATCGTTGCAATGGATAGTCTTGCTGCAGGTATTGTAGGAACAGTCAATATTGCATTTCTAACAAGCCTTGTCTCAAAAAAATATACGGGCTTCCAATATGCTCTTCTAACTGGATTTATGGCAGGCCCTGGCTTTGTATTAAAAGGTCTATCAGGGCTTTGGGTTTCATATCTTCAAGGATTATATGGAGATAATTATGGCTGGATGGGTTTTTATGTAACAACATCACTTCTAACATTACCTGTAATATTCTTCTTATATTTTAATAGGAGTTTTTTAATAAAATATGAACAAAGCTTATAAAATAATTTTCTTTTTATCATTAGTTATAATCATGTGGCTAAGTCTAGTTCCTTCATCATCCATACCTAACATAGCTGCCTTAAGTTTCTTGACAGATAAAGGTATTCATTTCCTTATATTTTTATATTTATCCTTATTAGGTTTATTTTGTAGATTTAAGATTTCAAATTTTTTCTTATTAACTACTATTTTTAGCTTTGGTCTTCTTATTGAGGTAATTCATTTTTATCATCCATATAGATATTTTGAAATAGCAGATATTGTTGCAAACTCATTAGGAATTTTATTAGCATCGTATTTTTTTCAAAAAAAAGATTAAGTTATCTATTGATTTCTAATATTTCGACCTTAACTATTGTTTAAGTTAAGAAACTAACTAAAATTCATAAAATTAATTTTTATTGGGAGATAGAAAATGAAATTAAGACCTTTACATGACAAAGTTCTCGTAAAAAGAACTGAAGAAGAGGAAACTTCAGCCGGAGGTATTATTCTTTCTGGTTCGGCAAAAGAAAAGCCATCACAAGGTGAGGTAATGGCGGTTGGTCCTGGAAAGAAAGATGATTCAGGTGAGGTAATGCCGGTAGGTGTTAGTGTTGGTGATATTGTTATTTTTGGTCAGTATGGCGGAAATGAAATTAAACTCGACGGCGAAGATTTTCTCATATTAGGTGAGAGCGACATCTTCGGTGTTATTCAATAAGTAATTAAAATTAAGGGAGAAATATAAATGTCAGCTAAAGATGTAAAGTTCGGAGATATCGCAAGAAGTGAAATGCTTAATGGTGTAAATATCCTTGCAGATGCAGTAAAAGTAACGCTTGGACCAAAAGGTAGAAATGTAGTGCTTGATAAATCATTTGGAGCACCAACAGTAACAAAAGATGGTGTTTCAGTTGCAAAAGAAATTGAGCTTGAGAATAAGTTTGAAAATATGGGTGCGCAAATGATTAAGCAGGTTGCTTCTCAAACTAATGATGAGGCAGGAGATGGTACTACTACAGCTACTGTTCTAGCTCAATCAATAGTGAATGAAGGGAACAAAGCTGTTGCTGCTGGAATGAACCCAATGGATCTAAAAAGGGGTATAGACAAGGCTGTTTTAGCTGCTGTTGAGCATGTTAAAGGTCTAAGTGTTCCTTGCACGGATAACAAAGCAATTGCTCAAGTTGGAACAATTTCTGCTAATGGCGATGAGGCTGTTGGTGAGATTATTGCTGAAGCAATGGAAAAAGTTGGAAAGGAAGGTGTTATAACTGTTGAAGAGGGAAGTGGTATTGAAAATGAATTAGATGTTGTTGAGGGTATGCAATTCGATAGAGGCTACTTATCACCATATTTTATAACTAATCAAGACAATATGACTGTTGAGCTTGAAACTCCGTTAATACTATTATTTGATAAAAAAATATCAAATATAAGAGATTTATTGCCACTACTAGAGTCTGTTGCAAAGGCAGGTAGACCATTATTAATTATTGCTGAAGATATTGAAGGCGAGGCATTGGCTACTTTGGTTGTTAATAACCTAAGAGGTATTGTTAAAGCTGCAGCCTGTAAAGCTCCAGGATTTGGAGACAGAAGAAAAGCAATGTTAGAAGATATTGCAATTCTAACAGGTGGTACAGTTATTTCTGATGAGGTAGGACTATCATTGGAAGGTGCTAGTGTAGAAGATCTTGGAACAGCTAAAAGAGTTGTCCTAAACAAAGATAATGCCACTGTAATCGATGGAGCTGGTGACGAATCAGCAATTGCTGCTAGGGTTAATCAAATAAGAGCTCAAATAGAAGAAACTTCTTCTGACTATGATAAAGAAAAACTTCAAGAAAGAGTTGCAAAACTCGCTGGTGGAGTTGCTGTAATTAAGGTTGGAGCTGGGTCTGAAGTAGAAATGAAAGAGAAGAAAGCTAGAGTTGAAGATGCACTTCATTCAACAAGAGCTGCAGTCGAAGAGGGTGTTGTTCCTGGTGGTGGATCAGCATTGGTCAGATGTTTAGAATCAGTTGAGAAGGTGACTGGCGATAATGAAGATCAAAATGTCGGCATAAATATCGCAAAAAAAGCTTTTGAAGCACCATTAAGACAAATAGTTTCTAATGCAGGTGAAGAGTCTTCTGTGATAGTTGCAAACGTTAAAGAAGGTAAGGACTCATATGGCTTTAATGCAGCTACTGGTGAATTTGGAGATATGATTGAAATGGGTATTCTTGATCCAGCAAAGGTAACTAGAACTGCAATTCAAGCCGCGGGATCAGTTGCTGGAATGATGATTACAACCGAAGCAATGGTTACTGACGTACCTAAAGATGATGCACCAATGCCAGCAATGCCTGATATGGGCGGAATGGGCGGAATGGGCGGAATGATGTAATTCTAAATCTTTATATAAAATGGGGCTTTTGCCCCATTTTTATTAGATTTAAGACACATTTTAATTTAATATAAGGTATACATTTAAGGGAGCATTATGGACATTCTAACTGACCAATCTTTTTTCAGAGCCTTTCACATTCTATTTGGAATTACATGGATAGGATTACTTTATTACTTTAACTTTATTCAAGGTGAGTACGTAAAAGTTGCTAACCCAGATGCCAAGGCAGATGTCTTCAAAAAACTTGCTCCAAATGCTTTGTGGTGGTTCAGATGGGCTGCACTATTTACTTTCTTAACAGGAGTTATTTTACTTCATCAAATAACAGCTAAGTTAAGTACAGAGATTATTCTTGGTGCAACTATGGGTACATTCATGATGTTAAATGTATGGGGTATTATTTGGAGAAACCAAAAGATTGTTCTGGGTATGAAAGAGGGTGATGCTGCTGTTGCAGGAGCAAAGGCAGGATTAGCATCAAGAACAAACACTCTATTTTCAGTACCAATGCTGATGTATATGGTTTATTCAGCTCATAGCGGAAGTGCATATATTTCTATTGATGGCTGGTCAAGTACGAGTCTTCTTTTGGGATTAGCAATAATTTTTATTATTGAAGCAAATGCAATATGGGGAAAAATGTTACCGGCTATCACATCAGTAAGAGCAGTTATAACTTCGTCATTTATACTTGCAGTTGTATTGAAGCTCATTACAGACATTTTATAAACAATATAATTTAAAAAACTTTAAAAATTCTTAAGGAGAATTTATATGTCTAACAAACCATCGAGAGAAGAAGCATTGAAAGCTGTAAGAACCCTAATATCTTGGGCAGGAGATGATCCAGATAGAGAAGGTTTAATAGAAACTCCTGACAGAGTTGTCAGATCTTATAACGAATTCTTTTGTGGTTATGAGGAAGATGCAGAGGCTGTTCTTGGAAAAACGTTTGAAGAAGTAGAAGGTTATGACGAGGTAGTTATTGTAAGAAACATCAGAGTTGAGTCTCATTGCGAACATCATATGGTGCCGATTGTAGGTGTAGCTCATGTTGGTTACATACCAAATAAAAAAGTGGTTGGTATAAGTAAACTTGCACGAGTTGTAGATATTTATGGAAAAAGACTTCAAACTCAAGAAACCATGACAGCCCTAATAGCTGATACCATCGATAGAGTTCTTCAGCCTAAGGGAGTTGCAGTAGTTATTGATGCAAACCATGAATGCATGTCTACAAGAGGAATTCATAAAACAGAATCTAGTACTATTACTAGCAGAATGCTTGGTAGTTTCAGGGATAATATTGAAACTAGGGCAGAGTTCATGAACTTAATTAATTCTCCAAAAGCATTTTAAATGATCGATGATTCGATACTTTCTAGTATCAATCCTGTCACACCAATAATTCTAGCATCTGGCTCAGAGAGTCGAAAAGTCATGCTGGAAGACGCTGGTATAAATTTTTCAACCATTACATCTGAAGTTGATGAAGATGCCTTAAAAATTAAAATTGCTTCTATGCCTTTTAATAATCAGGTTATTGAACTTGCAAAGGCTAAGGCTGCAGTGGTGAGCTCAAAAAATCCTGGAAATATAGTTATTGGCGGTGATCAAATGTGTATTTTTGAAAATAGAGTATTTGATAAACCAGGCTCAGTTGAAAAAGCAATAAGCAATCTAAAATTATTATCTGGAACAACACACTTTCAATATAGTGGCGTATGTATCTATAAAGATGGTGTGTCTTTGTGGGAATATTCGGAAGTTGTTGAAATGAATATGCATGATCTATCAGAAGAAGAAATTATTAATTATGTAAAACTTGAAAATCCAATTCATGCAGCAGGTGCATATAAGTTTGAATCTCTTGGATGTAACTTATTTTCTAGTGTAGATGGCTCATCATATACAATTAGAGGAATGCCATTATTACCACTACTAAATGAGCTCAGAAATTTAAAAATTATAGATCTAAATAGAATCTCAAAAAATTAGAACAATGCAGCCTATCAAAATATTTAATACTCTTTCAGGCAAAAAACAGGATTTTCATCCTTTGGATTCTGGTCATATTAAAATATACGCTTGTGGGCCAACAGTTTATAACTATGCTCATATTGGTAACGCTAGAATGGCTGTTGTTTTCGATACCCTTGTAAGAGTTTTAAGGTTCCAATATCCAAAAGTAACCTACGTTTCTAATATCACAGACATCGATGACAAAATTATAGATGCAGCTAATGAGCAAAAAGTACCCATAAAGGAAATCACTGAAAAGTATACTAATATTTACAATACTGATATGGCTGCGCTATGTGTAAATATTCCTGATATACAACCCAAGGCAACACAATATATTCCAGAAATGATTAGTCTTATTAAAGATCTAATTGCTAAGGATCATGCTTATGAAAAAGAGGGGCATGTTTTATTTCATGTACCTTCTTATGAGAACTATGGAAAATTATCAAATAGAAATAGAGATGAGCAAATAGCAGGTAGCAGGATTGAGGTAGCGCCATTTAAAAAAGATCCAGCTGACTTTGTTCTATGGAAACCAAGCTCTGATGCGCAACCTGGGTGGGATTCTCCATGGGGTTTTGGTAGGCCTGGATGGCATACAGAATGTTCGGCTATGTCTGAAAAAACATTAGGCTTACCATTTGATATTCATGGGGGTGGAAGAGACTTAACATTTCCTCATCATGAAAATGAAATAGCGCAAAGCTGTTGCTCTAGCGCTGACATTAATAGCCCAAACTCATATGCAAATTATTGGATGCACAACGGATTCGTGACTGTTAACGGAGAAAAAATGTCTAAATCCCTAGGCAATATTATTTTAGTGAGAGATTTATCGAATAATTACCATGGTGAGGTTATCAGGCTTGCATTAATGTCTTCACATTACAGACAAGGCCTTGATTGGAATGAAAAAGTTATACATCAGGCAAAGAAACTTTTAGATAAGTTATATACCATTCTATTCGATCTTAAATCTGAAGATTTGGTTGAAATAAAGGATAGAGAGTGGGTTAAACCTTTAATGGACGATCTTAATACTCCAGGATTTATTGCTAATGTAAATAGCCTTATTAAAACTTATGCATCTTCACCTGATGAGAATAAAGCAATCTTAAAAAGTAAGCTGATTCTTTTAGGCAATCTCATGGGAATATTACAAGTAGATCCAGAATCATGGTTTGAAAAGGATAATTCAACTATAAATCTTGATGAAAAAGAAATAAAAGCATTAATATCAAAGCGTAACGAAGCTAAAATAAATAAAGATTATGAAAAGGCAGATGCTATAAGAGATGATCTAATGAAAAATGGAATTGAGATTATGGATAGTAGCTCAGGAACAACATGGAAAATTAAGTCATGAATGATAGTAGTACCTTATCCATTCCTGATAGCTATGATCAGATATCAGATACTCTAGGAACTGCAGAACTGATTCTAGATGATGCAGTAGAGAATGCAAAAACACTTTTTCATACTCTTGTCCTTTCCTCTCATGATGAAGATAAAATAGTATCAAGAGTCGTAGTTTTAAGAGAGTTTAATTCTAAAGAAAGATATCTACGTTTTCATACAGATGCTAGAGCTCCAAAAATTAAACATTTCAAGAAAAATAGCAATGCATCATTGCTTGGTTATGATCCAGCATTAAAAATTCAACTAAAGCTCCAAGGAAGTGTTGATGTTCATTTCAATGACGATGTAACTAAATTATCTTGGAATGAATCAACTACCAGATCAAAAAAGTGTTATTCCGTAGAGGGAGGCTCATCATTGAAAATAGAGAATCCTTCTGAATATGATTTAAAAGATGGAAATATTGAAGATGGATATTTAAATTTTGCAGTTCTTAAATTTAAATATACATCCTTGGAATTCCTTTATCTTAAAAGTTCAGGACATAGAAGAGCAATTCATTCATGGAATGAAGGCCTTGTTTCTAATTGGCTTGTACCTTAAAAAAGACTAACCCTCTCTACCCTATTAATTAAATATGAATATTAATGTAATATTAATATTCATATTTAATTAGGGAGAAAATAATGAATAAATTTTTATTAAGTGGCTTATTGATTTTATCAACAAGCTTTATTTTTGCTGATGGTCATTCGTCTGCAGAAAAAGAAGTATTAAAAACTCTTGCAACTTATTTTGAGGCAAGAAATGCCAGTGACTGGGACACAGTTGTTGCTCATGAGAGTAAGTCAGGAACCTATGGAACCAATTCAGATGGAAGCTTTCATAAACCTGTTGTAAAACAATCAGCAGAGGACTGGGCAACATCAGGCCAGGGCGGCTCACTCAATATCCATTATCCTGAAGCCATTCAAATAGCGGATGATGTAGTTTATGTAAGATTTTATTACGAAGGAATGACCGAAGTAGCAGGAAATTCAAAGCCATACAGAACTAGAGTCACCATGAATTGGGTCAAAGAAGGAAATAAATGGGTAGCTAAATCTCAACATTATTCATCAGCTTCATATGGTGGAGTTCACGTTTCACAAGCTGCTGATTTCGAGGACTAAAAATGAAAAATATTTTATTAGTAATACCTTTAATAATTAGTTTTGCAGCATTTAGCGCTCATCATGAAAATGGTGATCATAGTGATGTAAAAATGATGGAACATAACTTTGCCTATCTTTCTTCATATACGATGCCAGCCGGATCGAATGCAGACAGAATTGCTAAGAGCCTTTTAGAGAATGTTAATACTTTAGAAGAGGATGGATATAATGTTTGTGGATTATTAAGACATCAATTTGGTGGAGATAGAGCATTCTATAGTTATTGTTACTTTGATAGCTGGGAGCAATTTGCAAAAATTAATGATTCAAATGAACCAGTAACGAGAGAGCCTAAGCAAATATATGGTGACCATACTGATAACATAGTAGCTATGGTTGAAAAGAATTTAACCAAAGCAACTCCACATGTACTTATGGCTACTTATACTTTTGGACCTTATTTAACAGATAACCAAAAAAGAGCTAATGCTAAAACTATTTTTAATGCATATGACTCTGCCTTTGGCGGATGTAATTTAATGGAGCATTTCTGGGGGCCAGAGCAAGCTTGGTATTTTGTATGTGGCTATGAAAATTACGCAGACTTTGCAAATAAAGTAGAGGTATTAAGCGGAATACATGAAACCGAGTTAGCTGATTTAAAGCTTGATGTTATGGATCATTCAGATGATTTAATGATTAGAGTTAAATAAGTAAATAAATTGATGATAAAAACCCTCTTTATGAGGGTTTTTTTATGGCGCCCTCTGCAGGAATCGAACCTGCAACTAATCCTTAGGAGGGATCTGTTATATCCATTTAACTAAGAAGGCTTATTTAAAAAAAAGATAGTTTATAACATTAATTAAGAGTTTATTAGTTATAACTAATACAGTTCAATATTTGCATATATAATGATGTAATGAAAATTACATTACCAGATGGAAGTATAAGAGAATTAGCTGATGGCTCTTCAGGTCTTGATCTTGCATCTGATATTGGTCCGGGATTAGCTAAGGCAGCAATAGCAGTTACAGTTAATGGAATTCAAAAAGATCTAAGTGACCCTATAGAAAAAGACTCCGAAGTATCGATCATAACTATCGATTCTAATGAAGGTATAGAGATAATGAGACATACTCTTACTGCACAGGTTTTAGCAAGAGCTGTTAAAAATTTATATCCAGAATCAAAATTAGCAATAGGACCAACTATTAATGATGGTTTTTATTATGATTTCGAGTTCAAAAAAGCAATTTCACCAGATAACTTAGCATCTATTGAAAAAGAAATGAGATCAATTATTTCTAATGGTTCGTCCATTACCAAATCACTTCATTCAAAATCTGAAGCAATGAATATATTTAAAGGGGAAGGCGAAACTTATAAAGAATCTATTATTGAAGAATCCGAACAGGAGGATAACTTCCAGCTTTATTCTCAGGATAATAATGAATTTGTTGATTTATGCCGTGGACCCCATTTACCAAGCCTAAAACATATTGGCGCCTTTAAATTAACTAAATTAGCTGGAGCATATTGGAAAGGTGATTCTAATAATAAAATGCTTACTAGAATTTATGGCACTGCATGGAAAAATGAAAAAGAATTAAATGCCTACCTTCTTAGGATTGAAGAAGCAGAAAAAAGAGATCATAGAAAGCTTGGTAAAGAAATGAATTTGTTTCATTTCCAAGAAGAAGCCCCGGGTATGGTTTTTTGGCACCCTAATGGCTGGATAATATACAGACTGTTAGAAAACTTCATTAGAAACAAACTTGAGAAATATAATTATCTTGAAATTAAAACTCCTCAAGTTGTGGATAGGAAATTGTGGGAAGC
Source organism: uncultured SAR86 cluster bacterium (assembly GCA_905478035.1). Lineage (GTDB taxonomy): Bacteria > Pseudomonadota > Gammaproteobacteria > Magnimaribacterales > D2472 > SCGC-AAA076-P13. Next base: position 38,619 of record CAJQGX010000005.1, read on the forward strand.
ATCTGGCCATTGGGATAAATATAGAGAAAATATGTTCATTACAGAGATAGATGAAGAACATGCTAATGAAAAAAGAACAAATGCCTTAAAACCAATGAACTGTCCATGCCATGTTCAGATATACAACCAAGGACTTAAATCATATAGGGACCTTCCTTTGAGATATGCAGAATTTGGGTCATGCCATAGATATGAAGCCTCTGGAACTATGCATGGTCTTATGAGAGTCCGGGGATTTACTCAGGATGATGGCCATATATTTTGTACAGAGGAACAAATTGAAAAGGAAACAGAGCTTTTCATAAGTTTACTATCAGATATATACAAAGACCTTGGATTTGAAACATTTGATATTAAACTATCGACAAGACCCGAGGTAAGGGTTGGTAGTGATGAAGTTTGGGATAAAGCAGAGGCAGCTTTGGAAGGTGCAATTACAAAATTAAATCTTCCATTTACCTTGGAAGAGGGTGATGGAGCATTTTATGGACCTAAGCTTGATTTTGTATTGACTGATGCCATTGGAAGAGAATGGCAATGTGGAACATTTCAAGCTGACTTTAATTTACCTGAAAGGCTTGATGCTGAATATGTTGGTGAAGACGGATCAAAGCATAGACCAGTAATGATACATAGAGCAGTTCTAGGATCCTTTGAAAGATTTATAGGAGTTTTAATTGAAAACTATTCAGGAAGACTTCCTTTTTGGCTAGCACCACTTCAAGTTTCTGTAGCTACAATTATCTCTGATGTAGATGATTACGCAAAAGAGATAATTGAGAGCCTGGAAGATGCTGGAATTAGGTGTCATGCAGATCTCAGGAATGAAAAAATTAGTTATAAAGTCAGAGAGCATAGTTCTGCTAAAGTTCCAGTCATAATGGCGTTAGGACAACGAGAAAAGGACAATAGAACAGTTTCTATAAGAAGAATTGGAAGTGATAAAACAGAAACTTTAGACTTAGATGAAGCTCTCAAGGCTCTTTCGGTTGAGAATAAGAATCCTCAGTAATCAATGATGCAATGTTTTTTATAAAACTATTTACATTGCCAATTCGTTTTTATAGATACTTCATATCACCACTTACCCCGCCAACATGCAGGTTTGAGCCCACATGTTCTCAATATGCAATTAATTCTATAGAAGAAAATGGAGTTATAAGAGGCTCTATTATGGCTGTTAAAAGAATTTCAAAATGTCATCCTTGGTATAAAGGAGACTGAATTCATAATTACAGCTTTATATATATAAAAAACATTGATTTATTTAATATATATAAATATAGATATATACGGGCATTAATGCTATATTTTTTATATACATAAGTTCAATGAAGCCATTAGGGGGGTCAAATATGAACAAAATATCTAAATTTGCATTAAGTTGCAGTGTAGGATTTCTTTTCTTTATTTCTTTAAATGTTGTCTCGCAAGAGGTTGAAGAAGTAGTTGTTACAGCTACTAAAAAAGCTGAGTCTGTTCAGGACCTAGCCTTATCAATCCAAGCATTCACAGCTGAGGATGTTTCAGAAAATATGATTGAAAACATGAGTGACTTAGCCGAAGTTGTTCCTGGATTGATTATGGATAAAGGTATCGGATCAGGTGCTTCTTATTCAATCAGGGGGACAGGATCATATGGTGTTGGTGCTGCGGTTATTGGAGCTGTTGTAACAGCCTCTAACGGTCATAGTTACAACTCATCAACTATCGCTGATATAGGCTTCTTTGATGTTGAAAGGGTTGAAGTTCTAAAAGGGCCACAAGGTACATTATTTGGTAGAAATGCCGTTGCTGGTGTTATTAATATGATTACAGCCAGACCAACAGCTGAAGCTGGTGGCTATGTAGAGTTAGAAGCTGGTAATCTTGCATTAGCCAAAACTAATATGCACTACAACTTACCTATTACAGATAGCATAAGAACTAGGCTTGCTTTCACATCTAAAAAAAGAGACGGCGTTACTGAAAACATTAATACTGGAAATATGTTTAATGATGTAGATAGCTGGGGTGCAAGACTGTCTATGGATATAGATATTGGCGATGACTCAACTCTAAAGTTTACTTATGAAACTTATGAAAGTGACGACAATAGAAACAATGTAGGAACATCTTTTTGTGAACCTCATCCATTATATGGTTGTAGTCCTTTCACTCTAGGAACTCCTAATACTCCTGCCGATTCAAGAGGAAGCACTGCTGCATTGTTTAATTTAATTGGTGCATTGAACTTTACAGCTGATTCAAACTCCTATGTTGGTGCTTTAACTCCTAATACATTTAAGAAAGCAAATTTAAATAGAGAGCCAGTTCATCAACAAACTGCTGACTTTGCTACTATTGAGTTTAATCACGATATAAATGACGACTGGAGTATGGTTGCTAAATACTCCTATTCAACAAGAGACTATTATCATATGAATGATAATGACTATTCTGTTTCAGTTCTTCCATTCCCTGGATTAATTCCAACAACAGGAATACCTATGTCATGGTACGGTTGTTTTGGTGGAGAGGGCTATGGATTTTGTGAAACTATAGATTCAGATAGAACTTATGAGTTCTCAGATGTAGTTACTAATACACAACAAGGTGAAATTACATTTATTTCTGATAAAGATGGACCTGTAAACTTTGTTTTAGGTGCATATACGTTTGATCAAAGAAATAACAACAGATATCAAGTTCAGACAGCTTCTTGGAACATGATTTCAAAAGCATCTCAACATCCCTATAATATGCCTTTATTTGGTGGAGCTTTAACTGGATATGGTGGTACTGACTTCTTCCTAGCTATGGTGCTTGGTGCTCCAGCTTCTTTGGCACCTCCAGGGATCTTTGCCTTATTAGGTCAACCTAAATACGAAGTTCCAACTGATATTCAAGGATTTATTAATGAAGACCATGTGAGATCTAAGTCTTTGGCTGTATTTGGTGAAATGTATGTCGATTTATCAGAAGAAACTAAAATGACAGTTGGGCTAAGATGGAATGACGACACTGTCAAAGATAGCGTTGCCTCATGTTTAACATTCTTTAGTTGTCCAAAGTATCCGCTATCTCAAAAATTAACAGGTGAGTATGGGTTCTACCCAACACAAGTAACCGAGACAGACGATGCTTTAGCTTATAAATTAGCTATTCAACATGACTTGTCTGACAATCAGATGGTGTACGCAAGCTATACCACTGCTGTGAAAGCAGGTGGTAACAACCCAAATTCAACGGGTACTCCAGATCCATATGCCCCAGAAGAGACTGGTGTATTTGAACTAGGTACAAAAAGTATTCTTATGGACGGCGCATTACTATTTAATGCTGCTATCTACAAAAATTCTACAGATGGAATGTTAATTTCATCAATTGTTGAGGCTGGATCAAAGAATAATAATGTTGATGCAGAAATAGAAGGTTTCGAAGGAAATGCAATTCTATTCTTAAGCGAAACTACTAGATTAGACTTTAGCTGGCTTGCAGTGAAAACTGAAATTGGAGACTTTTCTCTAATTAACCCATTAAACCCTAATGGCGCAACTCAGCTATTAAGCCCAGTAATAAATGCAGATCCTCAGGGTATTGTCAGATATGCAGTCACAGATGCTGGGGTAATATTTAAGTCTGCTGGATCATTGTGTTTAGCACCTTTCAACCCTGCTGGTGGAGTTCCATGTTCTAATCCTGGAATTTTAACCGATGTTACTGGTAATCAGCTGCCTCAATCTCCTGAACTGTCTTACAGTTTGTCTCTCAATCAAGATTACAATACCGATGGTGGTGTAACTACATTTAGACTTACTTATAGGTATCAATCAGAAAGATTTGGCGATGTATTTAACTCTGAAAGAGCAACTATGAATGAGCATAAATATTTTGATACAAAAATTACGTATCAACCAAATGATGCAAACTGGTTTGTTTCTGTTTATGGCAAAAATCTAGCAAATGATCAATTTGTTGGAACTTGGGCCGCAGCAAGTCCTCTTCAAGGTGGAACCACATTTGCAACTTACACTGATCCAAGAACTTGGGGTGTACAGTTTGGAACATCTTTCTAGAAATTAGATGAATTAAAAAGGCTGGAAATATTCCAGCCTTTTTTATATATAAAAATAATTTCTTTTTTATATATAAAATTTGTACTCAATTCTTGTTTAAATTATAATTATATAGCCTACATTAGGCATATTAATGACATTTTTAAGGGGATCATTCATGTCGAACATAAAATTATTTTTAAAAAATACCTTATTATTTAACCTTGTCTTCATTTCATTTGCTACATCAGCACAAGAGGTAGAAGAAGTTGTTGTTACTGCTACTAAGAAAGCAGAGTCAACACAGGATTTAGCGCTTTCTATCGAAGCTCTAACCGCAGAATCTCTTGATGTTAATCAGGTTTATGATGTTTCTGATCTTGCTGAGGTAACTCCAGGTCTTGAAACCTCTAAAGTAATTGGTTCTGGTTCAGGTTGGACAATCAGAGGAATGGGCTCATTTGGTATCGGTGCTGGTGTTACTGCATCAGTAGTTACAGCTGTTAATGGTCATAGTGTTAACGATAGTGTTGTTGCTGATACTGGATTTTTTGACTTAGAAAGGGTTGAAGTTCTAAAAGGGCCTCAAGGTACTTTATATGGAAGAAATGCAGCTAATGGTGTTATTAACTTAATTACTGCAAGACCAACATCTGAATTTGAAGGTAAATATAGCGTTGATGTTGGTAATTTTGGAAAAATTCAAACTGAAGCAGTTGTAAATATGCCTTTATCTGATCGTCTAAGAACTAGACTTGCTGTTTTGTCTAATAAAAGAGATGGAATGATAACCAATACAGTTACTGGAAATGATTTTGATGACAGAAGTGATACTGCTTATAGACTATCAGTAGATTATGACATTTCAGATGTTACTCAACTTCAGTTTACATACTCAGATCAAAAAAGTGACGATAATAGAATGCAAGAAGAAGTTTCATTCTGTGCTCAAAGCTTATTCTTTGGTTGCAGCCCTTATGAAAGAGGTGGCATGAATGTTGCTGCAGATACAAGAGGACACTTTGCTGGGGCATTTGCTTTACTTGCTCATTTACCAAATGGACAAGTAGAAAATTCTTTTGCTAACCCAGTCGCTTCTAGAGACTTTACTAAAGTTGGTCTAAATAGAGCCCCAACTCACTATCAAAAACAAACTGTAGCGAATCTACAAATTAATCATGATTTAAATGAAAACTTGTTGCTAACAGCTAAGGTTTCATATGAAACAAGAGACTTTCATCAAAGTGGAGATCAAGACTTATCATATACAACGACTCCTTTTGCTGGAACTGCAGCTAGCTTAGGCCAGCCTCCGGTTTCAGGTTATTTATGTTTTGGTGGAGAAAGACAATTCTGTGAAAATGTCGATTCAGAAAGAATTTATGATTTTTCTGACGTAAATATGAATGGAACTCAAATGGAAGTTAACTTAGTTTCTGACTACGATGGTCCATTTAACTATACAGTTGGTCTTTATCAAATAGAAAATAGAAATGATAATGTTTATATTGTTCAAACTGCTGGATCACAAATGATGACTAGTTTTGGAAACCATCCTTATAGTTCATTGGTTCAAGCTTTAGGCTTCCCTGACTGGTCAGCTAAAGGTGGAGTAGGTTTTTATCAAGATATGCTAACTTGGCTAGGTCTTGCTGGTAATGCCCTTGGATGTCAGGCTGGAGCACCAACATGTAATCCTGCTTTAATTCCTGCTTTTAATGCGCAAACAGCTAAGCAAGCTGGTTACCCTGACTTTACAGTGCCAACAGAATTAGGCGGAATCATAAATGATCAAAATGTTGATGATATTTCAAGAGCTTTATACGGTGAAATGTATTTCGATCTTTCTGAAGACACTAAATTAACTTTAGGTGCTCGATATCAAGAGGATGAGGTTGAAGCTACTACTTATAATGAAACTGGTGCCCCAGGTTGGCAAGCAAATGGTGGATGGCTTGTAGAGAACAGAGACACTCTTCCATTCGTTACAACAGAAGTTAAAGAAGATGACCAGTTCTCATACAAAATAGCACTTCAGCATAATCTAAGTGATGATGTTATGGTTTATGGTAGTTATACAACAGCAGCTAAGGCTGGTGGTGTTAATGCTGGAGCTAATCCAACAACTTATGATGCTGAAAAAGCTGGTGTTTTAGATATCGGTTTAAAAAGCATATTATTTGATGGCGCTATGCTTCTTAACATGAATGTTTTTAATGCTCAAAATGATGGCTTCCTTGTAGCTGCTGTTGTTGATACAGGCACACAAAACAAAAATATAGATGCAGAATTTACTGGTTTTGAAGGTAACTTGATAGCGTTCTTATCAGAGACTACTAAGCTTGAAGCAAACTGGTTATTCCTAGATCACGAAGTTGTATCAGATACTATGCTGATTGATTACTTAAACCCAACAGGTTCAACTAGTACTTTACAAGAAGTTCAAGTTCCTGGTACTAATGGTCTAGTAACAACTGCTGTATTTAATGATGGAACACAGTGGTTTAAATCAGCTGGTTACAACTGTTCAATCCCAGGTTTATATACATCTGGTTGTGCAGGTGGTGTTGCTGGTATAGCTCAAAGTATTAAAGGTAATAATCTTCCTGGATCTGCTGATAAGTCATACGGTTTATCATTAACTCAAGATATGGTTTCAAGCAATGGTGTAACTTCTGCTAGATTCTCATACAGATACACAGGTGCTGCTGATCTGAGTATATTTAACATGGAAAGACTTAGAATTGATGAGCGTGTATCTATGGATCTGCTTGTTAGATACACTCCTAACAGTGATGATTGGTATGCTGGTCTATATGTTAAAAACTTAAGAAATAAGCAAAACATCAATTCATTACGTGAATCAAGTAATGTTGGTGGCGGTGCTTTATTAGGTTCATTTACTGATCCAAGAACTTACGGTGTTGAGTTCGGAGCTAAATTCTAAGAGATTGGAAATAATTAAAAAAGCCCAGTTTACTGGGCTTTTTTTTTGCTCCATAATGGCGTATGTTTAAACTTCCCTATATAGCAAATCAAATAACTGTTACCTCAGATATGTGCGATCACAATGATCACATGAATGTTAATTATTACTACAAAATGTTTGATGAAGTTTATTCAAAACTTTATTTTGAAGAGTTAGACTTCTCTCCAGAGTATGTAGCTAGTGGTTTTTCGACATTTACTTTAGAGGACAATATTAGGTATCTAAAAGAATTTCGTCTTGGAGATAAGATTTATCCTTCATTTCTTTTAACCAATGCAAACGAAAAAATGCTACATTTTGTGGGTATTTTGCTTAATGAAAACGACGAGCTTGCAGCAATTTTTGAAACTGTTTTAGGACACATTAATCTTAATGAGAGAAAAATGACGCCTTTCTCAGATGACAGATTAAAAAATATCATTGCATACAAAAACGAAAGCAAGCTAGACCAAGACTTGCCTTTTGAACTGAAGCTTAAGATTAGAGATTTATAAATGAAAACTAGGCTTAAGTTATATTTGGTTTTAGTTTTAATCGTTCCAGTTGTTCATTCAGAATCTTTTACAATAATGACTTTTAATGCTCAAAATCTTTTTGATACATTGGATGATGAAGGAAAGGATGACAAAGCTTATTTGCCATTAGAGCTTAAGCAAAATGAGGAGCATCAAAGGTCTTGCAGTAATATAAATGTAAAGGCTTGGAGAAATGAATGTTTTTTCTTAGATTGGAATGAAGAGACTAAAGACGCAAAGCTAAAAATTCTTTTCAATAACATAATTACTTATAACGCTGGTGGTGCTGATGTTATTGCACTTCAAGAAATAGAGAATAAAAATATCTTAAAGCAACTGTTTGATTTGCTTAAGCCATATGGTTATACAGACTATGAGCTTTTAGATAGCACGGATAAGAGGGGAGTTGATACTGCTTTTATTTCAAGATACAAGCTTTCAAATCCTTCTTTGCATTACGTAAAATTCTCCCCAAAATTTGCTACATATGATACGAGACCTATTTTTAAAATCACTGCATCAATAAATCAAAAAGAGATTGTTATTTACAATCTTCACTTCCCATCTAACTTTAATGATCTTCAAATGAGAATAGAATCATTTAATTTATTGAAAGATTTATTAGCGAAAAATAATGAGCCATCAATAGCTCTTGGTGATTTTAATTTAAGCTCAAAAGATGATACTAAGTTCAATATCTATAGCAATCAACAAGATGTTTGGTATGTCTCCCACCTTGAGGGCTGTAAAGGATGTAAAGGTACTCATTATTACAGTTATGATAAAACATGGAGTTTCTTGGATGCGATATTTGTATCAAGAGATAGGGGTATTACATTTAATAATAAAAGCATTCAATTGCATAAAACAGAATTCAATAGCTATGCTGACTCTGGCAGGCCAATTAGATTTAATGCAAAAGCAAAAAAGGGTGTTTCTGACCACTTTGCAGTAGTAGCTGAGATTAAGCTTAATTAGTTCTTAGTTTGTGATTCCAAAAATGAGCTAGAATTAACATTGTCCCAAATCCTATTGTTAATATAATTTCAACATTTGTATCAAAAAATAGAGCAATAAAAAGCCCTATAGTTCCAATAACACCAAAAATTATAGGATGAGGCTTTTCGTGTTGTTTGTATGCTGAGGGAAAACTTATTAAACCAATGATAACCACAAAAATTAGCAGTATGGGATGCACAAACTCTTCAGATATTGATAGCATGCTTGCTGACCCAACGCCTCCTAGAAGAAGAAAGGCAGATAGCATACAGTGGACTACACATAGTCCAGAGAAAAATATCCCCAGTTTATCTCTCATTACTTATTTGAGTAGGAGTTTATTTTCTCCAACCACCTCTATCAAATATTCTTAAATAGGTAAGTTGGTCATGCTCTGAATTATTAATAACTTTACAATAATCACCGGATTGAACCAAAACAACATCACCCGAAGTTAATTCATAAGAATCCTTATGCTCAACACCAAAAGATGGATCAGATCCATGTCCTTCATCAGTATTCATGTATTCAATGATTTCCATTGTTCCACGTCCATTTGTGATGACATAAACAACATCAGAATCAATTAACTTATGTCCATGAGTACCTTTTCCAGGTTGTATAACTGTTTTACTAGCAATTACCCTTGTTAATAGATCATTAGTCCAGACGGCATAATCCTCATTTACATTATGAGGTGAGCCACCAACTCTAAAGTTATTATATTTTTTAGCCATAAGATATTCCTTTTGTTTTGATAATTATAGATATTAAATATAAACATGTCAGCAAATTATTGTCTTGCTGTTGTTATTTAATTTAGTATAAATATAATATGAAGGCGCCTTTTGATATCAGCTTGCCGGCGCAACAAAATAGGCTAAAGAGAACTTATAATTATTTCTCAAAGTTGTTCACTTTTTTAAAGGAAAAATTATGAGTAAAACATACACAAACCCAGAAACCATAGGCCTTCATGCTGGCTGGAGAAAGGATGATAATACTAACTCAGTAGCTGTACCAATTCACCAAACTACAAGTTTTCAATTTGATGATACAGATCATGCAGCAAATTTATTTTCTCTTTCTGAGCTAGGAAATATCTATTCAAGAATTATGAACCCTACATGTGCTGTATTGGAAGACAGAATAGCAGCCCTAGAAGGTGGTGTTGGTGCATTAGCTGTAGCATCTGGGCAGGCTGCATCCACAGTAGCTATTCAGAATATAGCTAAAAATGGTGACAATATTGTTGCTTCTTCTCATCTTTATGGGGGAACTTATAATTTATTTAAAAATGTTATGTCTGATATGGGTATTGAGGTTAGATTTGTGGATCCTTCTGATCCTCAAAACTTTGCCAATGCCACTGATGACAAAACTAGAGCATATTATGGAGAAGTTCTGCCTAATCCAAGTTTTGAAGTTTTCCCTATTTCAGAAGTTGCTGAAATTGGTAGACCTTTAGGAATTCCTTTAATTGTTGACAATACTGCTGCACCAGTTATTTGTAAGCCATTTGATCATGGAGCAGCCATCGTAATGCATTCAACTACTAAATTTATTGGTGGTCACGGAACATCTATTGGTGGAATTATTGTTGATAGTGGTAATTTTGATTGGGAAGCTGTTCCTGAGAGACAGCCTGCTTTAAATACTCCAGACCCTTCATATGGTGGTGCTGTTTGGACTGAGGCTGTTAAACCTTTAGGACCTATTGCTTATATATTAAAGGCAAGAACAACTATATTAAGAGATATGGGAGCCGCTATGAGCCCATTCAATGCATTTATGTTTATCCAAGGTCTAGAAACACTAGCTTTAAGAATGAAAGAGCACACAAGCAACGCAGAAAAGGTTGCAGAATATTTATCAAACCATGACTCTGTAGAGAGAGTCATCTATCCTTCTAAAATGGATGGGTATGCTAAAGAAAGGGCTGATAAGTATCTTACAAGAGGAAATGGCGGATTAATGGGCTTTGAAATCAAGGGTGGTATAGAGGCTGGTAAGAAATTTATTAATGCGCTAGAAATGGTTTATCACGTAGCAAATATAGGCGACTCAAGAAGTCTTGCTATTCATCCAGGTAGTACTACTCATAGCCAACTTAATGAAGAAGAGTTAAAGGCAGCTGGAATCACTCCAGGATTCGTAAGGCTTTCTATTGGGCTAGAGCATATAGATGACATTATTGCTGATTACGAACAAGCTCTATCTAAAATATAAGAAAATTCATTTTGAGCCAGGAATTAGTAACCTATATAGTTCTTGGCTCAGAATCTAGATTAAAAAATGTCAAACTCCCACTAGATACTAAATATGAAGAATATTTATTATCTAACTTGTCAGCGGAATCCTCTTATCAAAATCAGTTAGATGATTTAGTTACTTCTTGCAAAGGAGAGCTTGTAGTATTTTTACCTCCATCTTCGTTTCCTAATTCAGAGGCAAAAGAATCTTTAAAGAAAATTGCTTTAATTGGATTATCTTCTTGGGGTTGGTTTGAATATAGCCTTAGAAGAAAAAATATTATTCAAAACTTTAAAAAAGTTAGTACCTTGGTAAGAAGTACTCCTGATATCGAGCAGGGTATTTTTTTTACAAAACGTCTATATTTTTCTATTGGTGGATCTGGTTCATTTTCTTCAGAAACATTTTCAGAATTATCAAAAAGATTATATTCACGAATTGATCCACAAAAACCACTTCCTGCTCTTATAATAAGAACCAAGAATCTTAAATTAAATTAGGTAACATGAAGAAAATTTTGGCTGCAGATAATCTATGCTATTCAATAAATGAAACAAAGCTTTTTCAGGGACTTTCCTTTGATTTATTTGAAGGAAAAGCAATTCATGTTTTAGGCGGCAATGGTTCTGGTAAAACTTCACTTTTAAAAATAATTAGCGGTCTATCCAAGCCTACTAGAGGATCAATTACAAAATCTAATAAAAAAAACGTATGCTTTGTTGGTCATAAAAACGCCCTAAAACAGTATCTTACAGTTGAAGATAACTTATCTTTATTAGAAGTAGATAAACATAATGATATAAATGCTTTTCTTAAAAAGCTCGAGCTATCAAAATTATTAGATGTAATGGTTGCTAGTCTATCTTATGGCCAACAAAAAAAACTAGCCTTACTAAGACTCTTTTTAAATGATTCTGATTTGTTGGTACTGGATGAGCCTTGTGTTGGATTAGATAGAAAGTCTCAAGATATTTTATGCTCTTTTTTAAGAGAGCAAAAAGAAGAAAAAAAGGCTCTAATTTTTTCTTCTCACATTTCTTTGGATGTTGATTCTGAATACATAAATCTCGACAAAGCTATTTCATGAAATTAATTAATTTTGAATTTTTAAAACTCCGTAAAAAATCAAGAGGTTGGTTAGGTCCTATTCTTGTTTTTATTTTGATCATGACCGCATTTCCATTGACTGTAGAAATCCTAAATAAAAATCTTGAACAGGCGTTTTTTTCAATATTGTGGATTGCAACTTTATTAGTGATGATGTTGGCAACTGAAGATATTTTCTTAGAAGATTACAATGATGGCTCCTTGGAGCAGATGGCTATAAAGTATGATTCTTTATCAGGCCTAGTAGCCACAAAAATTTTTGTTTATTGGGTATTGATAGGCATTCCAATTTCTTTAATAGGAGCTCTATATGGATTTGGTATAACCAGATCTTCAGAATCAGCCTTACAAATATTACCCATATTATTGATTACAACTTATATATTTCTAAATGTATTTAGTTTTGGAAATGCATTAAGTCTTACTAAGGGCTCTATTTTAGGTACTCTTATTACCATGCCTCTTGTATTGCCTTTGCTTGTTGTCTTGGGGAAGGTGGTAATTGCTATAAATCTAGGTATTAGTTTTTTAGGATTTCTTTTTCTTTTATTAGGAATCTTATCGATTATAATACTTATATTACCAATGATTATCTCTTTTGTTATCAAGGCGCATTTAGAGTAACTTTGGTCTAAATCTATTAGCTATATTGTGATAAAAAAGTTTATACATCAGTTTGCATCGCCAAAAACCTATCTATTTCAGGTTGACAGAGCATATCCATATATTTTTTATGCCTCCCTATTTGTTTACATAGGATCACTATTTTGGGGTTTGTTTTTAACATCCGAAGACTTTGTCCAAGGAAATTCATACAGAATAATCTATTTACATGTTCCAGCCTCTTTCATTTCACAATCTCTGTATCTTGCGATGGCTTTTGCTAGTGCTATTTTCTTAATATGGAAAGTAAAACTTTCTGCATATTTGGTTAAATCTATTGCTCCGATCGGAGCAGTAACTACTTTTATTGCATTAGTCTCTGGCTCTATATGGGGCATTCCTACTTGGGGTACTTGGTGGGCATGGGATGCAAGAATAATATCCACTTTGATTTTATTTATAATGTACTTAGGTTTGATTTCACTTCATGACTCTTTTACAGATTACGAGAAGGCTGATAAATTTTTAGCAATTCTAGTTATTGTGGGTTCAGTCAATATACCGATTATAAAAATGTCTGTTGAATGGTGGAGCACGCTTCATCAAACAGCCTCAATAACAGTAACAGAGAAACCTGCAATAGATGCCTCCATGCTTTATCCACTTTTTGGTTCAATTATTGGTTTTAGTGGTATTGTTTTCTGTCTTGTAATCCTGTCTTCTAAACTACAGATACTTTTACGTGAAAAGAATAAAAGTTGGGTAAAAGATTATGTTTAATTTTGCATTTGATTCCATTGGTGAAGCTTTTATGATGCAGAGTGCTAATGGTCAATATCATGGAATATATGTATGGTCAGTAGTGTTTATCGTCTTAACGTCATTGCTGGTAACATTTTTTATCTATAAAAGAAAAATTAGGAATATTGGAAAAAAAATTAAATGAAGGCAGTTAGAAAAAAACGCTTAGTTACTGTTTTAGTTTTATTGCTTACTTCGGGCCTTGGCTCAATGTTAATTATAAAAGCACTTGATTCAAACTTAGACTTTTTCTTTACACCTTCTGAAATTTTTAAAGATGAACTACCTGATAATAAAAGAATTAAGGTAGGTGGAATGGTTCTTGAGAATTCAGTTACTAGAGACGGCACAAATATAATTTTTAAGATTACAGACTACAAAGAATCTATTCAGGTTGAATTCGATGGCATTGTCCCAGATTTATTTAAAGAGGGAAGTGGCGTTGTTGTTCTAGGTTATCTAGATAACGAAATTCTCAAAGCTGAAAAGGTTTTAGCAAAACATGATGAAAACTATATGCCACCAAGTTTAGATATAGAAAAATAAATGTTAGTTCAAATAGCACATTTCCTTTCAATTCTCTCAACTGGTCTTTTTTTTACTACCTTTCTTTTATCTTTTTTATTAGATAATAAGGACAGAAATATAACCAAGCTTATCTCAAGAATATACTCGCATGGTTTTTTATTACTATTTGTATCTTTCCTTATTTATGTATTCTTAGCACTTAATGACAGCTTTAATGTTCTTTACATTGCTCAGCATTCAAATAGTTTGCTACCCAACTTTTATAAAATAACATCTATATGGAGTGCTCATGAAGGCTCTATGTATCTTTGGATAGTATTCTTATGTCTTTGGGGTTTTTTATATAGCTATTTTGTATCACCTGAAGATGAACTTAAGGCAAAGGCCCTAGGTATTATTTCTTTAATAGCTGTTGGGTTTCTATCATTTCTTTTGTTCACCTCGAATCCATTCGAGACAATTTTGCCAGTAGCTCCTATTGATGGAGCTGATATAAATCCAGTTCTTCAAGATCCTGCCTTGGCTATTCATCCTCCAACACTATACTTAGGCTATGTAGGATTTGTAATAGCATTTGCAAATGCAATCTCATTTTTATTGAATGGGGATAATAAAATTAAATGGGAAGACTCAGTTAGAATATGGTCAATTTCTGCATGGGTGTTTCTAACAGTTGGTATAGCCTTAGGGAGTTGGTGGGCATATTATGAGCTTGGTTGGGGTGGTTATTGGTTTTGGGATCCAGTAGAAAATGTTGCATTAATGCCATGGCTAGCAGCTACAGCATTCATTCATTCACTAAGCGTTTCATCTAAATCTAAGCTTTTAAGGATATGGACTATTTTGCTCTCAATAATGGTCTTTTCACTCAGTTTATTTGGTGCTTTTATTGTTAGGTCTGGAATCATTGATAGTGTTCATTCATTTGCAAACGATCCAGAAAGAGGATTATATCTTTTAAGCTTTGCTGGAATTTTAGTTGTTTTATCCTTAGCTGTATTTTCTTATAGACTCCCATCATTAATATCTAATAAAAATATAGTTTCTTTTTCAAAAGAATCTTTTATATCAATAAATAATATTATTTTTGGGACATTAATTTTTTCAACAATGCTAGGGATTCTTTATCCATTAATATATGAATATTTATATCTTCAAAAAATTAGTGTTGGGGCGCCTTACTATAATGCAATTTTTGTTCCTTCTACAATACTTGCATCTTTATTTTTATTTTTTTCTGTTGATGCAAAATGGCAAAGGACATATAAGGTTATTAATACCCACTCAGCAATGCTTCTTTCAGGAATTCTTTCATTATTGATCACAGTTTTAGTTATGTTCTTTTCTAAGATTTCAAGTTTGTGGATTCTTATTTCATTGTTCACTGGGTTATTGGTAATAATTAGATACATCTTTGTAATAGTAAATTTCTTAGTCAATAAAAAGTACTCAAATCCATATAGCATTGCTGCTCATATTGGCTTGGGTATGTTAATAGTTTCAATTGCATTAAATAGTGAGTTCAGCTCAGAAAGAGCAATTAATATTAATCTCAAGGGCAAGGATACTTACAAGGGTTATGAGGTAAGCTTTGATAATCTAGAGTTAATAAAGATGTCTAATCATGACAGCGTCAAAGCTTCATTTGTTTTTAGTGACTCAAAAGGAAAAAGGTTTATTTTGAGTCCTGAAAAAAGAAAGTATTTCACTCGAGGTCAGATAACTACTGAAACAGCTATCTATGTAACTCCTCTTAAAGATATTTATATAACTTTAGGAGACCAACTTGAGGATGGGAGCTGGATTGTAAATATTCAATTTAATTATTTTATTCGCTGGGTATGGCTCTCTGCTATTTTAATGGCTTTAGCCGGATCCTTTTTAGCATTTTCACTGAGGAGGGTTGATTAGTGATTAGCGTATTTAGGTTTTTTATTTTTGCAGTACCAGTATCTCTGTTAAGTTTTCTATATTTTTTTATTAATGATAATGATTATTATCCAGGAGCAGATTTCACAGTTTCAGAGATGCCAGCTTTCGAGCTTAATGCTTTATATGATAACTCTATAATCAGTAATTCAGATCTAAAAGGAAGCTATCTTATTAATGTTTGGGCAAGCTGGTGTATTACATGCAGAATTGAACATGGGTTTTTAGTCAGGCTAGATGCTCAAAACATACCTATTGTTGGCCTTAACTATAAAGATGATAAAGATGATGCAATCGAATGGTTAAGTAAATATAAAGATCCATATGGATTAATCATCCATGACTTTTCTGGATCACTAGCACTAGATATGGGAGTAACCGGCGCTCCAGAAACATTTTTAGTTAAAGATGGAAAAATAATTGCTCATTTTAGTGGAGAGGTTAATAAAAGAATTTGGTCTGATGTATTTGTTCCAGTTATTAAAAAAGAAAAGGTAAAATGGAATGATCAAATATAGTCTATTAACCATATTATTTTTCACTCAATTAATAATTAGTGATTCTCTTTATAATTTTGAAAATGCAGCAGATGAAAAAAGGTTTTATAACCTTATCAAGGAAATAAGATGTCCAAAATGTACTAGTGGATCTTTAGCAAGTTCCAATGCACCTGTTTCTGTCGATATAAAAGAAAAAATAATTGAACTGATAAAGGAGGGCAAAACAGACAAAGAAATTAAAGAATATATAGCTTTAAGATTTGGCAATTCTGTTTTATATAATCCAGGATTTAATCAGGATACTTATTTTTTATGGATTGCACCCTTTGCAATATTATTTATTTCTATGACCTTTTACTACTTTAGAAGACGAATTAAATGATTTATATATATCTTTTATGTTTCTTCTCATTGATACCAGTAATTGCTTATCTGTTATCCATAAATACTAAAAATAAGGGCTATATATTAGGAATATCAATGCTTGTTATTCTTGCATGTTTATTTAGTTTTACGGGAAAGTTTTCATTTTTAGGATCTCTAAACAAGCAATTATTGACAGATAACATGTACGCAAATATTCAAGATGATAATGATATCTCTGATGACATCTTTACAAGTTTTGAAAAACTAATTAATGATGAAGATAGAATTTATTGGATGCAGAGTCTTATTTTAGAAGCTATTGATGGCAAAAAATATAATTCAGCAGAGAGTCTGATAACTTATTCAGAAAGGTATTTCAAATCCAGTGAAGAGAAATTTATTTTTTATAGCCTTTACAAGGATTTAAGAGATTCTAAATTTCCTATATTTGCTAATTCAAAAATCATTGTAGATTTTAATAAACCTAATGATTGTTCAATATTTTCTGGACTGATTGAGATTTTTATTATGAATGGCCCTCAGATACCAATTGCTAATGCCAATTTTAATAAAGAGGAAGTGGTCATACTTAACAATACAAGCTCTTCTATTCCAGGTTTTGATATTGCTTCGGCTTATCTTAATAAGGAAACAGTTGATATTAAAGTTGAATTAGAATGTACTAAAAGTGGATTTGAATATACTTCAGAAGTTTTGATATTACTTGATCAAACAACACCATCAAATACCTATAAAATTAGCTCAAATGAATGGTTAAAAAAGTAACAATAGTTTAATATATTCATAACAAAATAACTCTTCGCAATGCAGCTTAAACACATAAAACTAGCAGGTTTTAAAAGTTTCGTAGATCCAACGAAGATATCCTTTCCCACAAATTTAGTTGGCGTTGTTGGTCCAAATGGATGTGGTAAATCAAATGTCATTGATGCAGTTAGGTGGGTGCTTGGAGAGCTATCAGCTAAGAACCTTAGAGGCGAATCAATGGTTGATGTTATTTTTAATGGCTCTGAAAATAGAAAGGCATCAGGTCAATGCAGTATAGAGCTGCTTTTTGATAACTCAAGTGGAAAAATTGGTGGTGAATACTCAGCATTTAATGAAATTTCTATAAAAAGATTAATGAATAGAGATGCACAATCTACCTATTTTATAAATAGCACAAAATGCAGAAGGAAGGACGTTCAAGATATATTTCTTGGAACAGGTCTTGGTCCAAGCTCATATGCAATCATAGAACAGGGAATGGTAAGCAGATTGGTCAGTGCAAAACCGGAAGAATTAAGGACCCATATCGAAGAAGCTGCTGGAGTATCTAAATATAGAGAGAGAAGAAGAGAGACTGAAAGCAGAATAAAAAAGACAAAAGAGAACTTATCTCGTGTTAAAGATATTAAAGATGAAATTGAAAGACTTATTCGTAGATTAGAAAATCAAGCAAATGCTGCAGAAAAGTATAATGCTCTCAAGAAAGAAGAGTCAGAAAACCAAATTAATACAGCTATATTATTTTCGTTGGAAGCTAAAAATAATAGAGATCAACTTCAAAAGAACCTTGATGGTTTAAATAGAGACCTAAAAATAAAACAGGCTGAATCCGATACAAAACAATCACAAATAGATGAATATAGAACTCAGAATGAATCAGTTGTAGATTCTTATGAAACAGCACAAAAGAATTTCTACAGTATTGGATCAGAAATAGCCAAGCATGAGGCTGATCTTCAAAATATATCTAAATCAGAATCTTCAAATCTAGAATCTCTTGAAAGAGCCAAACAAAGCTATAAAAAAGCATTAGAAAAAGAATCATCTTTTAAAGATCTTAGCCCTAAGCAGCAGGAGTTAAAGCTTAATATAGCGATAATTAAGGCATTAGATGCTGTAAAAAATAAAGATATAATTTTAGAGAGAACTAAACCCTTAGAAAGCGATATTGAATCTAAGCAATTGGATCTAGATTCAAGAGAAGAGACAATAAAAGCAGCTAAAGAAAAACAAAGAATTGCAAATGAAAAAGTTAATGAACTACAAGCAATGAGTTATTCAATTGGGGGCAATATAGCAAGACTTGAAGGTAGTATCCTTAATCTAGAAAAAGTAAAAACCCAAGCTAATAAAGATCTTATATCTGCAAAAGAAAACTATGAAAGAGCTTTAGAAAAAGAATCTAATGCTGAAAATTTAAGTCCCAAAGAAAAAACAATACATTTAATTGATAGCATTTCTGAGCTTTTAACCAATCTTGGCTCTAATGGAAATCTTATTAATAAAAAGGTAAAAGAATTAAAAGAATTATTAATGAGCATTCTAAAGATTGCATCTGACCAATCTAAATCTTTTACAGACGAGTTTCTTAAAAGAAAAAAAGAGATTGAAGATCTCCTTAAAAGTAATTCAGAAGAAAAGATATTAGCTGAAAAGGATCTTTCGATTCTCCACGATGAGCAAAAAACCTTAATCGACGATCTCGCTTCTAATAATGCTATTTTATCAAAACTAGATGCAGAAGTAAGAGAGCTGGATGGAGGTAAGTTATTTGTAGCTAATGAATTAAGATCAATAGAAAAAGAAATAAATGATCTTAAGCTCGATTTAAGAACCTATGAGATTAATCTACAAAATGCATCTCAAATACTTGATAAAGCTGAAATTGATATTTCAGATTTAAACTCTGAAGAGTATCAAGGAATGGATCTTGAGGGTCTAGAAGCATCTCTTGATGAGGTACAAAAAAATATTAATAACTTAGGTTCTATTAACTTGGCATCTCCAGACGAATACCTAGAAAGACAAAATGAATTATCTGAAAATATTCAAAATAATCAAAATAGAAAACTAGAAATTCAAAATATTATGTCTGATTTAGTTAACAAAAGCTCAGAAGCGGAATCAGTTTTATTGGATATTCGCCAGAAACAATCTAGATTTAACGAGAGTATGAGAGAGCTTGAAAATAAGAAGTCCATAGCTGAATTAGATCTTAAATCAATATCTGAAAAAGTTACTAATGTAAGATTAGATCTAAAAACTTATGAGATAAATCTAGAAAATGCTAATACTAAAATAAAAGAAGCTGGATTAAAGATAGAAGATATAGATTATTCTAAATATGATGGGTTAAATACCAAAGATCTTCAAGATAGACTTGCCGAAATCCAAGCTAAGATTATTAGATTAGGGGCTATAAATTTAGCCGCTCCAGAAGAGATTGCTCAAGAATCAAAAAGAAAAGAAGAGCTAGATATTCAATATGAAGATTTAACTGATGCCTTAGATAAACTTTCTGGTGCAATTAAGACAATTGATGCAGAAACAAAAACAAGGTTCCAAGACAGCTTCGATGCTATCAACGTTAGAATGAAAGAAGTTTTCACAAAGCTTTTTGGAGGAGGCTATGCTGAATTAGCTTTAACTGAAGGTGATGCCTTAAATGCTGGTGTTGTGATTATGGCAAGACCTCCTGGTAAAAAGAATTCATCTATTTCTCAACTATCTGGTGGTGAAAAAGCTTTAACTGCATTGGCTTTAGTTTTTGGTATATTTGAATTAAATCCTGCCCCATTTTGTATCTTAGATGAAGTGGATGCACCTTTAGATGATTTAAACACCATGAGATTTATAAATATGGTTGAAGAAATGTCAAAGACTGTTCAATTTATCTTTATAACCCATAATAAAGTTTCAATGGAAAAAAGCGACCACCTAATGGGTGTCACTATGCAAGAGGCCGGGGTCTCAAGAATGGTTTCTGTTGATGTAAACCAAGCTCTAGAATTTGCAGAGGCATAAATGCAAAGTAATTTTGATATATATCTAATTGGCTTTTCTGTTTTAATTTTTTTGACGATTCTATTTTTCTTTATCAGAAAGATTTCTAGCTCAAATGATTTGAAGGTAAAAATTGAACCAGTCTCTGATTCGTTTGAAATTAAAGAATTCGATGATGTGAAGCTAGAAACCCAAAAGTCATTTGATTTTGAAGAGCAAGAGTTTGTTAGTGATCAAGAATTAGTAATTCTTAATTTAATTTCAGTCGATAAATCTTCCTTTGATATTGATCAACTCTTTGGTTTTATGAATAACTCTAGAGCAAGATTGGTCCACGGTTTTTTTTCCTACAAAGGCTCTAGCAAAAAAGAAGTATTTAGGGTTGCTAATGCATTGAATCCAGGAACATTTGAGGAGAATACAAAATCATTTGCTATTTTAATGGTAACTGATTTAAACAATGTTGAAGACCCTCTATCGGCTGTTAGAGAAATGGTGGCATTTGCTTACAACTTTTCTGAAAAATTTTATGCAAACATCTGTGATGCTGAAAGATTACCAATAACCAAACAAATGATTTCACACATAGAATCTAAAGCTCAAGAAGTCATGAGATTAAGGCAACTAAAGAAGTTTGATTAGTATACAAAATGGCAAATAATATGCTCCCATGGAAAATTATTCAAAAACTTGAAAGTGACAATAGCAGGCTATTCAAAGAAGATGTTGTTGAAAATCACCTTAATGACATAGAAATTCAAGAAGGCTTGGCTATGTGCCTAGATTCTTTAGTAACTTTTGGTGTTAAGCAAGTGCCAGATTCAAGTCAAGATGGCCCAGGCCTTAGTTGGGTTAATTTTAAAAGGAATGCAATCTTATTGATCAATCGTGATAAAACTGGACATGCTGCAAGGGACTTAATTATTGAATTAATGCATGAGGCAACTTCTGAACAATGGAACGATTGGTATAGACGAATTCTAATAAAAGATCTCAGATGTGGAGTAAGTGAAAAAACTGTAAATAATGTTGCAAAAAGAATGGGTATCAAATTTAGAGTACCAGTTTTTTCATGCATGCTAGCGCATGATGGGGCCAAGCATCCAAAAAAAATAAAAGGACCTTGTTTAGTTGAATATAAGTATGATGGAGTCAGAGTAATAGCAATTACCAAAAATAGCTCAACAACCTTATATAGCAGGAACGGAAAAATTTTAAGTAACTTCCCTCATATTGAAGAGGCTCTTAGCAAAAAGGAATTTAATAATCTTGTCCTTGATGGAGAGGTTATGAGTGATGACTTTCAGTCTTTAATGAAACAGGTGCATAGAAAAACAAACGCAAAGACAGATGATGCTTACCTTGCCTTGTTCGATGTGCTGCCACTATCAGAGTTCAATGAAGGAAAAAGTATATTAGATACTTTGCAAAGAAAAGAAATACTAAACCAACTTTCAAAAGATTTCTCAAAATGTATCAAGCCAGTTGATTTTACTATTATTGATTTTGACACTGAGGCCGGCGAAGAAACCTTTTCAAAAATGAATAAAAAAGCTTTAAGCGAAGGTTATGAAGGCCTAATGATTAAACCAGAAAGTGCAATATATGAAAGTAAAAGAAGTCATGCTTGGCTAAAAATTAAACCATTTATAGAAGTCACTTTAAAAGTAGTAGATATTCAAGAGGGAACAGGCAAACATGCAGGTAAGCTTGGTGCATTCACTGTAGAAGGTCAGGATGATGGTAAATTCTTCTCTTTGAGTGTTGGCAGCGGCCTAACAGATGAAGATAGAGAAAAGTTCTGGGCTTCAAAAAATCAACTTATTGGCCAATTAATTGAGATAAGAGCTGATGCAATTACACAGAGTATGGAAGGCGAAACGTATAGCTTACGATTCCCAAGATTTAAAACTTTTAGAGGATTTGAAGTAGGAGAGAAAATATGATGCTTTCAAAAAAATCAAATTTTTTTACTTTTATTGTTTTAATTTTCTTCTTTCAATCATGCGTTACCAAACCGCCTGAAAATCCAGATAATATCTGTCTTATTTTTGAAGAGAAAAGAAGTTGGTACAAAGCTGTAATGAGATCTGAAAAAAGATGGAAAATACCGCCATATGTTTTAATGTCTTTTGTATACCAGGAATCAAGTTTTCAGTCAGATGCTAAACCAGAAAGAGAAAAACTTCTTGGGTTCATTCCATGGTTCAGACCTTCAACAGCAGTTGGTTACTCGCAGGCATTAACCATGACATGGGATGATTATAAAGATGAGACTGGTAACTCAAGGGCTAACAGGAAAGATTTTAGGGACTCTGCTGACTTTATTGGTTGGTATGCTAGTAAAGGATACTACCAAGGGTTTGAACGCACTGATGCAAGATCTCTTTATCTTGCATATCATGAAGGATATGGTGGATTTAAGAAAAAATCTTATAGAAAAAAACAATGGCTGATCAAAGTCTCTGATAGAGTCCAGGCAAGATCTACTAAGTATCAACAACAATATTGGGGTTGCGCTAAAGATTTAAAGAAAAAGAAATTTTTATTTTTTGGGTAATTAAATATTTTTTAATTTAAAACCCATTTCTTGAATTTCATCTTGAAAACTTTCACCTGCTATAACAGACCTTTTTGACTCATTAAACAAATATTTTTTTGATACTCTTACCAAATCATTTACAGAACATTCTTTAACTCTATTTCTAAAGATCAATCTATCTTCTTGTTTCTTGTGGTCTAACTCATTCATAAAATCACTCATTGCCTCTCCATATGGTGACATGGGTTTATCTATACTTGAAATAACTCCTAAGATACCTTCATCTAGCTGAGCCTCTGATATATTCGAAAGAGACCAATCTCTTGAATTTTTAAATTCTGCAAAAGTTTCAGAACACTTTGGATCTCTGTATGAAAAGAATTTGAATACCTTGTTATTTGAATCTTGCATAGCGCCAGACCCATATGCTCCACCTTTTTCCCTTATCGCAGAATGCAAGTAACCATTCCGAAGAACAGCTCCAAGAACTGATAGGGCTGGCGCATCTTTATGAGATGACTCGACTGTTGGAAATGCCTCAGCACAAAAACAAACCTGCGATCCTGTTATCCATCCTATTGAATCATGCTGAATCTCAACATAGTTTTGGTTATTTACATTATGCGCATGCATATCATGAGATATTTTTAAATTTAGCTGATCTTCTTCTAAAGAAGATGCTGTAAATATATATTTTGGTATTGATGATATTTTAGATTGAATAGATTTAAGGTTTTTAATATAAGAATCAAGAGCGCTATCGTCTTTGATATTCTTTGATAATATTCCAGTGTTATTGATAAACCTTATTCCGGAAGTAATATCATTTGTTGAGGCCTCAGGAGTAATTTGAGCTGCTGCGTTAGCCATTGCAAGAACGTGACCATTTTGAGTAAGTGATTGTTCATTATCTGCAGATATAAAAGTTAATAACTCTTGAATCCTCTTATTTTCATCAAAATTCGCTTCATGAACAGTTTTTAAAATTAACTCCTGCATTAGATGCGCATTTTTTTCTAGGCTTTTGCCACTTACTTTTAAGGCAAGTCGTTGCTCAGAATTATCCTCACTAGGAATCATTGTAAAAGTTGCAGAAATTCCTCCAGTAATTGAAGATTGATATTTCTGAACTTGCTCATAGGATTCTGATCCCAATCCGATATCAGTCAATGAACTAGTATATAAACTTGAAATTTGTAGCTCTTCATTGGTCAAGCTTTCACAAGGAAAAAGCATAGTATGATATACAAGACCATTTGTTCCTGATTTGTAATAGTAATTTTCTATATTATTAGATGATGACACCGATGGCATAGGATATTTTCTTGAGACTGGAATATCTTCTTTAGTAACCTTGGGTAAAGTTTCTGGATCATCAATCTTTTCTTGTCGTTCCTCTAATGCTTGAGCTAACTCAACAATTTTATTTTTATCATTTTCTGTAAGATTTTTAGTTTTTTCTATAATCTTTTTATTAATATGATCTTCATTTTTTTTATTAAACTCAACGTCTGGCACTAAAGAATAATTTAATTTATGAGTATTATTAATAAGGTGCTTCTCAATTAAACCCTCAATATAATTATCATGCTCAAGCCTTTCTTTAATAATATTAAAAGCATTATCCAAATCAAGAATATTTAAGGGGTCATCATTGTGTATACATGCAGGAAGACATGTAAGCATAATTTGAAGGCCAAATGGCATTCCGGATCCTGTTATTTCTCTTTGCCTTATTTCAAGCTGATGAAGAGAGGAATCTATAAGCTCTTTTGGGATGCCCTCAGATACTAGTCTTTTTAGACAATCAATAATAAGGTTTTCAACCTCAAGGTGGTTACCAGAACTGACGCCCTCAAGCCCAGCTGCAAAAACAAGCTCTTTTTGATCAGCTTCAAGCCCAGTAAGTGGAGAGGGCGATTTGCCGAGTGAAGAATTCTCTAAAGCTTTTCGTAGAGGGGATGCTGAATTATCTAATAATATATTAGACATTAGATATGTCTCTAAAAGCTCCACTGGATTATGACTTTCATTAAGTAACCAGCTAATTACCACATGATGATTATCTTCATCTCCCGGAAGAGGATTGTAGAAGTCAGATACTATTTTGGGTGAAGATATTCTTTCTTCATTTTGAACAGCTATAACCTCCGATGAAGGTTCAAAGCTTGATAAAACATTGTCCTTTATAAACTCTTGTATTTGTATTGGATCAACCTTACCAAATGTAAAAAAGGTTGCATTGGAAGGGTGATAATGTTTTTGATGAAAGTTTACTAAATCCTTGTGAGTTAAATCTAATATCTTTTCTGGATCACCACCACTATTATGTTTGTAAGTAGATGATGAATAAAGATGTCGGGACATCCCATGCCATAGCTGACTTGTTATGGAGCTCATCGCTCCTTTCATCTCATTATAAACAACACCTTTTATTTCTATTTCACTATCTATATTTTTTTTATCTTTAAATTCAAGTCTATGCCCCTCTTGAGCAAAGTCTAAATTATCTAGATTTGGAAAAAATGCTGAATCTAAATAAACCCCAAGTAAATTTTCAAAGTCTTTATTGTTAAGAGTCGCAAAAGGGTATGCAGTCCAATCACTTGAAGTAAAGGCATTCATAAAAGTATTTAGCGACCTTCTTATCATCATAAAAAATGGATCCCTAACAGGATATTTTTTAGACCCACATAATGCAGTATGCTCAAGAATATGTGCTACACCAGTTGAATCCTCGGGTATAGTTCTAAATGCAACCATAAAGACCATCTCATCGCTATCAGAGTCTAGATGAACATGCTTGCAATTGAATTCAGATTCATTATATATTTGAGCATTGAGATCTAATAATGGGATGTATTTTTGGTCTTGAAGGTTAAACATAATAAAATTTATAAAAACATGTACACTTATTCTATGAAAATAATTACAAAATTAGCCAGTATATTAATTTTGGTAGGCTGCGCTACCACTCAATCCAATATTGAGGTTGATTCAATTGATACTTTTAACTTAAGCAATTATAACGACTTTTATATAAATATAAATGAGTCAAATATTAGCGCTGAAATAAATCCGATTGAGCTTGAAAGATTTAAAGATAATCTAAAAAGTGCACTTGAAAATCAAGGTTTAAAATATTCAACTACATCAAATTTAATTTTTAACATTAATTTGAGCAGCAAAGATAAAGTTGAGACTGACAGATCAAATTATCACTATTCAAGATACTATTGGAATAGCTATATGTTTGATAGAGATGTCAGAACAATTACAGAAAATATTTTACGAATAAACCTTAAAGATGCTTCTGAAGACAAAACATTGTGGACAGTGGTAACTGTTTGGAGATCAAACTATTCTAGCGCAATAGGGAATGCAGATAAATCAGATATTCTTGTAGATGAAATAATGGTTAGCTTTCTCTAATTCTCTAACTGCTTCAAGCTGTGATCAACTTAAGAAAATATAATTTTATTGTTATATTTATATCATCCTTATTTTTAATTGGATGTTCTCAGGGTGAATCAATCCCAATATCAAAAATCTCTAAAGTTGAGATGTTGGTAAATCATTCTGAGGAGTTCAAAAAAGAAGTATTATCATACGACACTCCTGGTGGAAAAATTCATATAGCAATTGGTTTTGGAATTGCAAATTCAATAATGGTAGAGGGCGATGGCGGTAACATCATTATTGATTCGGCAGACAGTGTAGCTGAAGCGAAAGAAATTTATTCTATTTTCAAGAAAAAAAATGCTAACCCCATAAAGGCTGTTATCTATACCCATAATCATGGAGATCATACCTTTGGAACATCATTTTATTTGAGCACTCAAGAGGAAAGACCAAAAATAATTGCACACGAATCTACAGACTATTACATGCAAAGAATTTTAGGAATTATTAACCCTATCATAAGCACAAGAAGTACTAGAATGTTCGGCACTCAGTTACCCAAAGATGATTTAATTAATGTTGGTATTGGAAAGAGCTTAAATGTATCAAAATCACCACCAGGCTATGTAAAGCCGGATACAACCTTTAAAGATGAATTAAAGCTTCAAATAGCAGGCATTGAAATACAACTTTTTCATGCGCCTGGTGAAACAAATGATCAGCTATTTGTTTGGCTACCTGATCATAAATCACTTATGCCAGGCGATAACATTTATAAAACTTTTCCTAACTTATATACGATTAGAGGAACTACTCATAGAGATGTGATGGGGTGGATTGATAGCTTAGATCATATGAGATCGTTTAATACACAATTTTTATTCCCAAGTCATACCAGGCCTTTGTTAGGAGATGATATATTTAAAGCATTAACAATTTATAGAGATGCCATTCAATTTGTTCATGATCAGACAGTTAGGCTTATGAATGAAGGCTTATATCCAGATCAAATTATCGAAATAATAGATTTACCAGAAGAGATCAAACAATCTCCTTTTTTGAATGAATTTTATGGAACTGTTAGGTGGTCTGTTAAAAGTATTTATAATGGATATCTTGGATGGTTTAATGGCAACCCAGCCGACTTAGATCCACTTTCACGTCTTGAAGAAGCAACAAGATTTTCAAAAT
Source organism: uncultured SAR86 cluster bacterium (assembly GCA_905478035.1). Lineage (GTDB taxonomy): Bacteria > Pseudomonadota > Gammaproteobacteria > Magnimaribacterales > D2472 > SCGC-AAA076-P13. Next base: position 66,173 of record CAJQGX010000005.1, read on the forward strand.
TAGCTGGAGGCAATGAACAGCTTCTCCAATCTCTTAAAAGTGCTGTTAATGAAGAAGATATGCAATGGGCTCTTCAGTTAAGTGATAGGCTTATAGCTATAGATTTTGCTCTAGAGGAAGTAATCATGTTACGTAAAAAGGCATTGATTTATATTGGTGAGCGATCATCGAATCCAAATAAAAGAAACTACCTTCTAACATCTGCGATGGAGCTTAATAAAGATTTTCAAGGCTTTCCTGGATCAGAAAAGTCTGAAGAATTGATTAATGAAATATCTATAGACACACTTTTTAACATCTTGTCTGTAAGATTGGATCCTCAAAATATTTATAAAGATAACTATTCAGCATGTTTTAACTTTTCATCAGGTGTAAGTAAAACAATAATTCTAAGAAATAAGATTGCAGAAATTTCTGATGTAAGAGATCAATGCAATATAACTATTAAAAGTAGTGAATTAGAATTTAAGCTGGCGGTATCAGGCTTCAAAAACCCAGTTCAATCGATTGCTTCTGGAGATATTGTGGTTGAAGGTGGAAATGTTGAATTTCTTCAATTCTTATCAAGCTTCAGATAATTTACCATCTAAACTTATCAAAGTTTTCAGGATTTGCCCATCCCTCAGCATTGTTCCATGACCTTTTATTATTATATGTTTTTAAGTTATATGAAAAACACATTTTATTATCCTCAGTATTATTAAATTCCAGTTGAAATCCCAGTCTTATCATATTGTCATTTGTTTCAGTAATATTATTGGTATTAGTGCATATTAAAATTTTTTGACTAAGAAGATTTTTAATTTTACCAATATCAGCTTGCGCAAGCTCAATGTCATCAAGAACAATAAAAATATCATCATCTGACTGAGGGATATCAGTTATATCAGGACTAATATTAATATTTTTAATGGTCGTATTCTCTAAACTTTTTAATAGTTTGGATAAGTCTTGTTTTGTAATAATTTGAGCTGAAAGACATTCCTCATCTATTAAAACACCATAGATAAATTTAAAAATAAATTTATTTTCTTGAATCATTTCATTAAATGCTTAACCGCTTCTCTTTCAGAGGACAGCTCATCAATTGAAATTTGAAATTTTCGTTTAGCAAACTCAGATAATTCTAAACCCTGCTTAATTGAAACTTTCCCATTATTATCTGTTGAAAGAGGAAAGCCACAAATCAATCCTTCTGGAACACCATATGAGCCGTCACTTTCAACAGCAGCACTGAAGCTATCTCCATGTTGTGTAGGGTTTTCACATGCCATTACAGTATCAAGGGCGGCCTTAGCAGCAGAAGTTGCTGATGATGCTCCTCTTGCATCAATAACAGCCTTACCTCTTTGTTGAACAGTTGGCAGAAAATCATTTTCTACCCATTCCATATCATTAATTATAGAAGCAACAGCCTTACCATTTATAGAAGCATTCTCTATATCAGGATACATGGTCGGGCTGTGATTACCCCAAATAATCATATTTGTTACTTCATCAATATTTGTACTTGTTTTTTTGGCAAGAACTGATTTAGCTCGACTTGAGTCAAGCATAGTCATAGCCATCCATAGCTGGCTATCTTTTCCTGCTGCATTTTTTCCAATCAGGGCATTGGTGTTAGCTGGATTTCCAACAACCAATATTTTTGCATCTTCTTTGGCGTTATTGCCTATAGCTTCTCCTTGACCAACAAAAATACCACCATTTATTTTTAATAGATCCGATCTTTCTTCAATTTTTTTACCCTCATAAACTATTCCTCGAGGAATACTTCCAACAAGCAAAAACCAATCTGCATCATGAGATGCTTCCTCAAAGTTATCTGTATAAGTTACTTCACCCATGTGAGGAAAATATGAATCCTCTAATTCCATAACAAGACCCTCTAACTTGCTTACTACCTGAGGAATCTCCACAAGACATAAATCAACGATTCTATTACCAAAAGTCTTGCCATCTACCAATCTTGGTATCAATGAATATGCAATTTGACCAGCCGCACCCGTTACTACTACTTTGACTCTTGAGTTCATATTATTTCCTTATGAAATTTAATAAATAATTAGCTAATTATATTCCTAAAAGTTAGATTAATTCTTGGCTTTTTTAATTTTTTTGTCTTTTTAATTTCATGTTTCCAATATTCTTGTGTAGAGCCGTGCATAACTAATAGCTGACCATGTGGCTGAGGAATTTTAAAGCTAATATTTTCATATTTATTTTTAAACAATATATCTCTTTCTTCTCCAAGAGAAAGAGAAGCTATGACAGGATTAGATCCAAGCTCTTTTTCATCGTCTGCATGAAGACCCATAGAATCCGATCCATCCCTATAAAGGTTTGCCAAAACTGAGTTGAATGAGCAGTCGCAAATCAATTCAATAGCAGATTTAATTTTAACTAAATCTTCGTTCCAATAATTGCGTTTTAAGGTTTTTCCCGAGTATCTGTAATTGATTCCACTATCAGCATACCAAGCCTGAAGTCTCGGTATTTTATGTGTCTTGCCAAAAATTTTAATCTCACCTTCTATCCAATCAATATTTTTAAGACATGCTTGATACCAATTATTAATTATCATTATGTCCTCAATATTTTCATATATTGTTATTTCAAGATTAGGGTAATCTTTTAAATGATATTTTTTTAACATAGTAAAAAATTTAAATTTTGATTAGAATATTTATCTATTTTAAAACAAAGAATGAGTTCCAACAAAACGGAGATATTAAATGAGTATTAGATTTGATGAACAGGTTGCTATTGTTACTGGTGCTGGAGGTGGAATTGGTAAAGAACATGCATTAGAGCTTGCGAGAAGAGGGGCTAAGGTTGTTGTAAATGATCTTGGTGGAAGTGTTGATGGAAGTGGAACTAGTGATGCTTCTGAGGCAGTTGTTCAGCAAATAAAAGATGAAGGTGGCGAAGCTATTGCTAATGGAGCCAGTGTTACAGACTTACCGGCTATTCAAAACATGGTTAAAGAAGTAATGGATAAATGGGGAAGAATAGATGTTCTTGTTAATAATGCAGGAATATTAAGGGATAAGAGTTTTCATAACGTTACTATGGATGATTTTAATCTTGTTATGGATGTTCATTTCCAAGGAACATTAAATTGCACCCATACCATATTTCCAATTATGAGAGAGCAGGGATATGGCAGAATTGTTTTTACAAGCTCATCAAGTGGTATCTATGGAAACTTTGGTCAAAGTAATTATGGAGCTGCAAAAATGGCAATGGTTGGCCTTATGAATACTCTTAAGATTGAAGGTCAAAAATATAATGTTTTCTCAAATTCAATAACTCCAGTTGCATACACAAGAATGACAGAAGGTCTAATTCCTGAAGATTTTGGTAAAAATATGCAGCCAGAACATGTTACACCTGCTGTAATTTATTTATCAGGCAAAGACGCACCCAATGGAGTAGTTATGGCTGCAGGAGCAGGAGTCTATTCAAGAATATTTATCCACGAAACTATGGGTGTTTTCTTAGGTACAGGTGAAGATATGACACCTGAAAACATAGCAGCAAATTGGGATACTATTTCAGATATGGATGATGCAAGAGCACTTCAAAATGGAGGAGAACAGACTCTTAAAATATTTGAACTTATCAATAAAAAGTAAGCTATATTAAAAAACTTGGACGACTAGAAACTTCAAGAATATAATCATTAAGGTTTTTGTAGTCCTCGATATTTAACTTATTTAATCTAACTAGAAATTGAAGTGAGGTTACCATTTGTAAATCAGCATAGGTAAATCTATCACCAGCTATAAACTCTCTAGATTCCATAATTTTGTCATAATTTTTAAGTTGTTTAACTCCAAGCTTTCTTTGAGCTAAACCATATGCTTCATTTTGTTCTTCCATTGCGCTCATATGAGGGTGCGTGTGTCTAAAGCCATGCATTAGAGGCATCATTAGTTCAAAAGATACCCTCGAATACCACATTTCTATAGATGCTATTTCCATAGGGCTCTCTCCAAACATATTAGGATCAGGATAAAGACACTCAAGATACCTGCACATAGCTGTAGTTTCTAAAATAACTGTTCCATCATCAAGTTGAAGAGCAGGAACCCTAGAGTTAGGAGCTATAGCCTTATACTCAGGCGTTTTATGCTCTAATTTAGCAAGATCTAAGTCAATAATTTCAATGTCTGTAATACCTTTTTCTTTAAGGTAAATCAAAACTTTTCTTGGGTTGGGTGCAAACTTACTTGAATAGATCTTCATGATTTAATTACCTACAATTGAATAAATGACAATAAAATGAAGTATAGCTGCTACACAAACTAGCATATGAAAAAATTCATGATATCCAAAATATTTTGGGTTAAAATCTGGAAACTTTAATCCATAACTTATAGCGCCAACTGAGTATATTGTTCCGCCAGCAACAGTTAGTGCAAGATTAGTAAAGCCCATTACTGATGACATGATGGAAAGATAAGGTATGGCTATATAACCTGCAATTAAATACAAGCTTGCCCTAATTATTCTAGGTAAATTTGTAAATAATAAAACTTGTAATATTCCAATACCTGCAATCACCCAAATTATTGTTAGTAATTGAAAACCAACATTCTTTGGAAGTACCAAAAGACATATTGGAGTAAAAGTTCCAGCTATCATTATAAAAATTGATGAGTGATCAAGTCTTCTCATAATTTTTAATACTTTTGGACGCCAATTCACCCTGTGATAAAGGGCGCTGAAACCAAACATCATAAAAATTCCAATCGAATAAACGATTGTTGCTGTTAATTCAATTGTATTTGAGCTTTTTGAAATTAATGGAATGCAGGCACCAATGGATACAAAAAACATCCATTCATGAAAATAGCCCCTTAGCAGAGGCTTTTTCTTAGTTTTGGTAGAGCGGGTTATTCCCAGTTCAGCGCTCCGCCGACTTGATACTCAGTAACCCTTGTCTCAAAGAAATTTTTCTCTTTTCTAAGGTCTATAATCTCTGACATCCATGGAAATGGATTACCAACACCTTTAAATTCTTCTTCAAGTCCAATTTGAGTCAATCTCCTATTAGCAATAAACTTAAGATATTCTTCCATCATTGCAGCATTCATTCCTAGAACACCTCTAGGCATAGTATCTCTGGCATATTGAATTTCTAGTTCTGTTCCTTCTAAGATCATTTGAGCAGCTTCTGACTTTAGTTCCTCATCCCAAAGATGAGGATTTTCAATTTTAATCTGATTGATCACATCAATACCAAAGTTAACATGCATAGACTCATCTCTAAGAATGTATTGGAACTGCTCTGATGTTCCAGTCATTTTATTTCTTCTGCCCATAGAAAGTATTTGGGTAAATCCACAGTAGAAGAAAATTCCTTCAAGGACACAATAAAAGGCAATTAAATTTTTAAGCAACTGCTTATCAGTTTCTACAGTACCTGTTTTGAACTCAGGATTAGATATCTCTTTAGTATATTTTAGACCCCATGAGGCTTTTCTAGCTACGCATGGTATTTCTCTATACATATTGAAAATTTCACCTTCGTCCATACCAAGTGACTCAATGCAATATTGATATGCATGAGTGTGTATAGCTTCTTCAAGGCTTTGCCTCAAAATATATTGCCTACATTCTGGATTAGTAATTAATCTATATAGCGCAAGCACTAGATTATTCGCTACTAAAGAATCAGCTGTAGAAAAGAAACCAAGGTTTCTTTTTACTATTGTTCTTTCATCTTCTGTTAGTCCATCCTCAGACTTCCATAAAACGATGTCATTGGTCATATTAATCTCTTGAGGCATCCAATGATTAGCACTTCCATCAAGATATTTTTGCCAAGCCCAATCATATTTAAAGGGAACTAGTTGGTTAAGATCTGCATTACAGTTGATCATCATTTTGTCATCAACTTGCACTCTAGAACCCATCATTTCATCAAGTTCAGCATTTCCAGCTTTCTCATCAAGATTTTTAACTGCTTCTCTAGCTATTTCAGCTCTTGTGCCTTCCTCAATACTTTTACTTTGTTGAGGCACTTCAGTATCCATGACAGGTTTTGATGGCGCAGGTGCTACTGCTTTTGGAGTTTCTTTAACTCCATGACTAACTGCTGCTGCAGCTTGAGTATTATTTTCTTCTTTACCGTAATCATCCCAATTCAACATTTTTTTCTCCTTTATTTTATTGGCAAGCTTCACACTCTGGATCATCCAGAGAACAAGCTGTAGGAACTGGCGCCGGTGCACCAAGTTCTTGTGGTGCAGCTTCAGTTTGCACTGAACTAACTGCATTTAATTTTCCTTGCTGTACAGTTGATTTCTCTGTAGATGTAGCAGCAATTGATCTTAGATAATAAGTAGTTTTTAGACCTGAATACCATGCCATTCTATAGGTTATATCAAGCTTTTTACCATCTGCATTACCTATATATAGATTAAGTGACTGTCCTTGATCTATCCATTTTTGTCTTCTACTAGCAGATTCAACTATATACCTTGGTTCTACCTCAAATGCTGTAGAGTAAATAGTTTTTATTTCATCTGGTATTCTAGATATCTCAGAAAGACTACCCTCAAAATATTTAAGATCATTAATCATAACGTCATCCCATAAGTTCAGCTCTTTCAGCTTGTTTACTAGATGAGGATTTACAATTGTAAATTCTCCTGACAAGTTAGATTTAACATATAAATTTTGATAAGTAGGCTCAACTGATTGAGTAACACCTGTTATGTTCGATATAGTTGCTGTTGGTGCTATCGCCATAACGTTGGAATTTCTCATTCCGTCTGCAATAACTTTTTTTCTTAATGTATCCCAATCAAGCGTCTCAGATCTATCAATGTTTATGTATTCACTTCCTCTATTCTCAGCCAATATTTCTATAGAATCTTTTGGAAGTATTCCTTTACTCCATAGAGAACCTTCATATGATTTATAGCTTCCTCTTTCTTTTGAGAGTTCTGTTGACGCATGAATGGCATAGTAACTTATTAATTCCATACTTCTATCGGCAAACTCAACAGCTTCATCACTACAATATGCAATGTTTTGAACATAAAGAGCATCTTGGAAACCCATCATGCCCAAACCAATAGGTCTGTGTTTTAGGTTAGAGTTCTTTGCAGTATCGACAGAGTAGTAATTTATGTTGATAACGTTATCTAACATCCTTATAGCGGTAGAAACTGTTTGTTTAATTTTTTCTTGATCTATTTGACCATCTTTCATATGTCTTGCTAGGTTTACAGAACCTAGATTACAAACAGCAATTTCATCCGCACTTGTATTTAAAGTGATTTCTGTACATAGATTTGATGAATGAACCACACCAGCATGCTGCTGAGGAGATCTTAAGTTACAAGCATCTTTAAATGTAATCCATGGATGCCCAGTTTCAAAAAGCATAGTAAGCATTTTTCTCCATAGCTCTTTTGCTGGTATCGATTTGTGCTGATCCATCTCTCCTGATTGAGCTTTTCTTTCGTATTCTTCATATTTCTCTTCAAACTCTTTTCCAATTAAATCATGTAGTTCTGGTGTTTCACCGGGTGAAAATAAAGTCCAGTTTTTTCCTTGTTCAACTCTTTTCATAAATAAATCTGGAACCCAGTTCGCTGTATTCATGTCATGAGTTCTTCTTCTTTCGTCACCTGTGTTCTTTCTTAGTTCCAAGAACTCTTCAATATCCAAATGCCAAGTTTCTAGATATGCACACATAGCACCTTTTCGTTTACCACCTTGGTTTACAGCCACAGCAGTATCATTAGCAACTTTTAAGAATGGAACCACACCCTGACTCTTACCATTGGTACCTTTAATATACGAATTCATAGCTCTGACAGAAGTCCAGTCATTGCCTAGCCCACCTGCCCATTTTGATAGCAACGCATTATCTTTCATTGCTCCAAATATTCCATCTAAGTCATCTGGTATTGTTGTTAGGTAGCAGGATGAAAGTTGTGGTCTTTTTGTACCAGAGTTAAATAAAGTAGGTGTTGAGCTCATATAATCAAAGCTTGAAAGCAGTTGATAAAATTCAATAGCTCTATCTTCTCTATTTTCTTCTTCAACTGCCAAGCCCATAGCAACTCTCATGAAAAATACTTGCGGTAACTCATATCTAACGTCATCACTGTGTATAAAGTATCTATCGTATAGAGTTTGTAAGCCCAGATATGTAAACTGATTATCTCTTGTATGATCAATAGCGGCACCTATTTTGTCTAGATCAAAAGTCTTGAGTATTGGATCTAAAATATCCAACTCAATACCTTTATCAATATAAGCATTTAGCGCTTTTGGATAGTAGCCTTTCATTTCTTCATAAGTTGCCTCTTCTGCAACACCAAGAAAGCTTAAAGCCTCACTTCTAATTTGGTCCATCAGGATTCTTGCAGTTACAAAAGAGTAATTTGGCTCTTTTTCGACCTTTGTTCTTGCTGACATAACCAGGCTAGTTCTCATATCTGCAAGAGAAACGCCGTCGTATAAATTTTTGAGGGCTTCTTCTAGTACCTCATTCATTGATACTTCTTCTAAACCATCGCATGCATCATTTATAAGCATTGCTACCTTATCAATATCTAAGGGAACTAAACTCCCATCACTTTTTGTAATATTTATTTCGGGTCTATTAGTTATATCTATTTCTGGTGCTTCTTTTTTTCTTTCTTGTGTTCTTTCTGCTCTGTAGAGTATGTAGCTTCTTGCAACCTTGAGTTCTTCAGTTCTCATAAGTTGAAGCTCGACTTGATCTTGAATTTCTTCAATATGAAGCGTTCCTCCAGAAGGCATTCTTCTTTCGAAAACCTCAAGAATACCTTTTGAAATTTGATTTACTTTTTTATGTATTCTTTCGCTTGCAGCAGCATTTCCTGATTCTGTTGCAAGAAAAGCCTTAGTAATAGCAACCTTTATTTTGTCTTCTTCAAAAGCTACTACTTTTCCATTTCTTTTTATTACTCTTAATTTTCCAGGAGCTGTTGTTTCAATATCATTCACTATTGGTTGCTCTTGGACGTTTATTGTTTTATTTGCTTCTTGTTGTATTTCCATCTTATTTATTTTTGACCCCAAAAATTTCTTACTCAAATGAGTTATTCTTAACTTAGTGAAAGAGGTTATGTATATTATTTACTACAATTACCTTAAATTCCTCTTACAGCTAATATTACTAGTTGTGGATAAAGAATCAAGTAAAAAAACACTATATATTGTGACAATTTCATTTTTTATCACCATATAGTGTATATAAGGTGTTTTTTTACTGTTGGTAATTAGTTAATAAATTGTGGATAATTATTAAAAGGATATGAAATTATGAAAAAATACTTAGCAATAGATCAAGGAACAACTAGCTCAAGAGCAATCATTTTTAATTCGAATTTAGATTCCATTAGTGATTCACAAAAAGGGTATGAATTAATTTATCCAGAAGATGGTTGGGTAGAGGCAGATGCTTTAAAAATATTAAAAACAGTTTCTGAAACAGTTAAAGATGTTATCAGTGGTGATAATTTAGATATAGAATCATGCGGAATAACAAATCAAAGAGAAACAACTATAGTTTGGTCTAAAAAAACTGGAGATCCAATCTATCCAGCAATTATATGGCAAGACAGAAGAACTAATGCTCAATGTTTAAAACTAAAAGAAGAGGGTTATGAAAGTATAGTTAATGAGAAAACAGGACTCCTTTTAGATCCATATTTCTCAGCATCCAAGATAAGCTGGATACTAGAGAATGTGCCAAATGCAAGAAATGAAGCAGATTCAGGCAATTTATTATTTGGTACCGTCGACTCTTTCTTAATTTATAAATTATCTAATGAAAATAATCATTTTACAGATGTAACAAATGCATCTAGAACAATGCTTTTTAATATACATTCTATGGAATGGGACAATGAACTCTTAGATTTATTTAATATTCCATTATCAATGATGCCTGAGGTTAAGGATTGTGATTCTTGCTTTGGAACAATGAATATTAATGGGATAAATATCAATATTAATGGAGTGATTGGTGACCAGCAAAGCGCTCTTGTTGGTCAAGCTTGTTTTAACAATGGTGATTTAAAATCAACATATGGGACAGGTTGTTTTTTGATGGTTAATACCAAGGAGTCACCAGTTCATATAGAAGAAGGTTTGCTAACGACTATTGGATATAGGTTGAACAATGAAACTAGCTATGCTTTGGAGGGCAGCATTTACTCATGTGGAAATATTATCCAGTGGTTGAGGGATAAAATGAATTTTTTTGATTCATCCGATAAAAGTGAACTGTTCCTAAATAAGGATGGAAACTCAAATAATGTTAAGTTCTTACCAGCATTCAATGGCCTTGGAACACCATACTGGAACTCAGATGTCAGAGCAGGTTTTGCCGGAATAACACAAAACTCAAACACAGAAGATATGATTACTGCAGCATTTAAATCTATTTGTTATCAGACAAAAGACATTATAAAAATTCTTGAATCCAATAATATTACTATTAATAGCTTGCTCGTAGATGGAGGAATGACAGCAAACAAAGTATTTTTACAAATTCTTTCAGACTCTTTGCAGAAAGAAATTATTAAGCCTATAAACACTGAATCTACTGCTCTTGGAGCATGTATAGTATGTTTAATAGCCGACGGTTTTAAGCTTGAAGAAATCAAGACGCTAATTGAAAATAAGTATTCTCCAAATAGTGAATTAAGTAATTTCTATAAAAATGACTATTTGGATTGGAAGAAATATATAAATGTATCTTTATAATTAGTAAATAAACCCATGTTTATATAAAGATAACCTAATCTTTGCTAAATATACCTATATAATAATTTTTTTTATCAATCTTTAAAAAAAATGTACACATATAAAATTTATAACAACATTGCGGATGATGGTATTCAAATATTAGCTAAAAATGATCTACGTATTGACGAAATAAATCCAGATTCACTTATTATAAGAAGCCAAGTCCTAACAGATGAAGACTTTAATAAATCACTTAAATGCATAGGTAGAGCAGGGGCTGGAACAAACAATGTTCCGGTAGATGATGCCACAAGTAAAGGTATTGTAGTTTTTAACACCCCTGGAGCAAATGCTAATGCAGTTAAAGAGCTGGTTGTATGTGGGATGCTACTTTCATCACGAGGAATTATTCAAGGTAATGCATATGCTAAAACTTTGTCTGGACAGGATACATCTTTACTCAATGCATCAATGGAGTCACAAAAGAAAAATTTTAAAGGCAATGAGTTAAAAGGCAAGACACTAGGTATTGTTGGACTTGGAGCAATTGGATCGCTATTAGCACAAACCGCTGAAGTCATGGGTATGAAGATAATTGGCTATGATCCTCATATATCTGTTGATGCAGCTTGGAGACTTCCCAAGGAAGTTGAAAGAGCTGAAAGCATGGAATACCTTTTAAGTAATTCTGACTATATTTCTTTACACGTTCCATTATTAGATGCAACAAAGAATCTTATTTGTTCAAAGACCATTAAATTTATTAAAAAAGGAGCAAAATTAATAAATCTATCAAGAGGTGGAATTGTAAATAATGAAGATATTATAAAAGCATTAAATGAGGGACATATATCTAAATTTGTTACTGATTTTCCAACGCCAGAATTGGTAGAAAGATCATCTGCTTTTCATGACGTAATACTTCTTCCACATATAGGAGCAAGCACAAAAGAAGCTGAAATAAATTGTGCTGTTATGGCAGCGGATCAGGTAACTAATTTCTTAAAAAATGGAGTCATAATTAACTCTGTAAATTTTCCAAGAATTAAACTAGGTAAGACCGCCGAACATAGGCTTGTTATTATAAATAAAAATGAGCCTGGAATGATTAGTAAGATCACTGATGAGCTTGGAAATAATAAAATTAACATTGCTGACATGACTCATAAAAGTAGGGATACAATTGGTATCAGTTTGATAGATCTAGATGAGAAGCCATCCAAAGATTTGGTAAAGAATATTAAGAATATTGATCATGTTATCAGTGTAAGGCTCTGTAAATAGTTTACGAAAATAGGCCTTTATTTGCTATAAATAATAAGAACTTATGTTCTTTTTTACCTTCTATAAAAAACACATACCAAAATTACTTGTCAACAGTGAGTTTTAGTGTTATTGACGTATGTAACTTATTTACATATTTAACTTGTAATATATAGTTAAATTTACTTAAATTACTGATATGCGGTACTAATATTTAATATTGTATAAATTTTAGACAACTTTAGTGAACCCTTATTGTATATAGGTTTATACTATTAAAAATAAAGTTATCCATAACTTTATCCACAGAATCTGTGGATAAAATTTTTACTTAAAATGAATACATATAACAATCTAAAACAGCTTCCTAATAAGTGGCATGATGAGTTCAAAAAATCTAAAATTTCTTTAGATTTATTGAGCCCTGTTAACAAACTTAACGATCTCCATGATAAGCAAAATAAAATATATCCAGAGGTGGATAATATATACAATGCTTTCAAGTTATGCAGCTATAAAGATGTCAAAGTTGTAATTTTGGGTCAAGACCCATATCACCAAAAAGGTGTAGCAAATGGCTTAGCTTTCTCAGTTCATGCAGGCTCTAAAATACCGGCATCTCTTCGTAATATTTATAAAGAAATCGATTCTGATATAGGATCTATTATGAATAAAAATGGGGATCTAAATGGATGGGCAAAGCAGGGGGTTTTATTGTTGAATTGTTCTCTTTCTGTTGAGGATTCAAGACCAGGTTCTCACTCCTCAATTGGATGGGAGAATGTATTAGAATCTGTAATTAAATTACTTAATAGAAAAAAGAATATTGTTTACTTGTTATGGGGTTCAAATTCAATAAGTAAAAGATATTTAATTAATGAAAATAATCATATTGTATTTTCAGCTCCACACCCATCGCCACTTTCTGCATATAGAGGTTTTTTTGGATGCAAACATTTTTCTAAAACAAATACTTATCTAGCCAAAAATAATATAAAGCCAATTAATTGGTAGTTGCTTGAATAAGCTGATGATTCTCTTGAGATTCTATTTTCTCTTTAACAGTATTTTCTATACAGCAATTATAAATGTCATAGTTTTTATAACTTATGCGATCACCAGTAATTTTTATATCTAATTCTATAGGGTGGTTAGTGTCTTCAATAACTGTGCAGAAAGTTCTTCTATTAACTCCAAGGTAATGCATTCTTGCAATTATTTCCTGACCTCTAAAACATCCTTTTGTATAAGAAACTCTTAGCTTGTCATAATTCAACTCAAGTGGCCTGTATAAGCCTACATCCTCAGCACACATTTGATAGTTAGATAGTAATTTATTCGCAACGAGCCATTCTTGATAAGAAATTTCACTAGGTATGAGGCTTAAATCGTTGCTAATTTCCATTTGAAGACCAAAATCCATATTGTATAAATAAAACGTATCATTGTTTATTTCTGAAGCATTTATTTGAACAGTGCCTTTAATCATCTCTTCACCTTCAGTGAAAGTGACTCCAAAAAATTTTGCATATGGGGCAAGATCTTCAATAAATATGTCAGCCAGAGACCCATCAATAATTATCTTAAATTGAGAATCAATTTTTTTAATTATAAATTCCGCCATTACAAGGCCTTTTTGATTACATATACATGAAAGCTGAGCGTAATTATTTTCTAGACTAAGAATATCTGATGATACTTGTCCTTGAAGAAAATCCTTTATTTTTTGTTCATCCCCTTTAATATGAAGAACCTTTAAAGATTTTAAATGCAAGGAACCAAATGATATTAATTTATTTTGTATATCTATTTTCTTGTAAAATTATTTAACAACTAAAAATATTTTAACTAATGAATCAAGAAATAAACAGAATATACTGGAAATGTAGAAGAGGAATGAGAGAAATAGACCTACTGCTTAGAGAATTTGCTCAAGAAACCTTACCTTTACTAGATAAAAAAGATATCGAGATATTTGATTCAATTCTTGATTATGATGATCAAAAGTTATTTGATTTCATTTTTAAGAACGAATCTTTAGAAAATGCTGAGCATGAGTCCTTTATTAACAACAATTTAAAGAAGTTTACTAAGCAAGGAAACTTTTGATCTATTTATTTGTCATAAGGTAAAAGGAATTAATTTTAATGAAAACTAATGTCCAAAATGAAGATGATTTACTTATACAAAAGGTAAAAAATGGAGATGAAGGAGCTTTTAAATTTTTAATGACAAAATATTACCCAAGAGTTTATGCATCTCTTTTTGCATATACAAAATCAAGAGAAGACTCTGAAGATCTTACTCAACTAACTTTTATAAAGGTCTGGCAAAAGATTGACTCTTTTAGAGGAGATAGTGCATTTTTTACATGGATTTATAGAATTGCAATCAACTTAGCAAAAAATCATTTTGTTAGCTCTTCATCTAAAAAGGATAAGGTTAATATTTCGTCAGATGACTTGGAATTTGATATTCCATCATATGATAATCCCGAAAGCTCATTAATGCACAAAGAGTCACTCCAAAAAATTCATTCCTTTGTAAAAACACTTCCAGAATCATTAAAGACTGCTTTTACCCTCCGTGAAGTTGATGGAAAGAGCTATGAAGAGATATCTGTAATCACAGATACACCAATTGGAACCGTCAGATCAAGAATTTTTAGAGCTAGAGAAAGCATAATAAATTTTATTAATGGAGGAGATGAAGACCATGGATAATAAAGAAAAAATATCAGCATTATTTGATGGCGAGTTAAGTGATGTTGATACTGCAGAGGCTTTGAATGAGCTTCAAGCTAATGTGAATTTACAAAAAATAGCAGCAGACTATGCTTTAATTCACTCAGCAATGCAGCAAGATGATTCAAAGTTAACTTCAATAAAGTCTCAAAAGAATCCGAAGCATTTTAATATCTGGTTAACTAATGGAATTACAGCGGCTGCATCAATTCTGATAACAGTTCTAATTTTAAACCAAAGTAGCTTTTCAAGAATGTCTGTAAACTCTGAAGCTCAAGATATGTTGAGTATTGCTATAAATAGCACTGAAGCCAAAAGTCTTATTGATAGCAGTGAAAATAATCTTGTAGATCATGTCCTAAATGTTATCAATGATCCTAATTATATGAATTCAACAGGACAAAATATTGATTTAAAAAATGTAGGTTTTGCTATACAAAATGATAAGAGGAGAACCTTTACAAGAGGTAAAGAAAATTTTACTTTACGTATTGAAAAAAAGAATTTAGGTCTTAAAAATGTAAGGTACTGGAAACATAATAATAAAATGATTTACTTAGTACCTTTAGCTGATGGAACAGTAGTAACAATTTACGGAAATGTCGATACCCAATCAGCAATAGAAATTGCAAGAAACATTAAAAAATAATTAATTTAAAAATATGAACACCATAAAAATAAAATCAACTGTAATACTTTCATTCTTACTCTTAACTTTAAATCTATTTGCTGCTGGACTTCCAGAAAATATATCTGATTTAGTTGATGATGCTGCGCCAGCAGTTGTAAATATAACTTCAAAACGCGAAGTTAAGCAAAGCCAATCATTTGGTTATGGCGGAATCCCAGAAGAGATGTTAGAAAGGTTTGGAATTCCAAGGCAATATAGAGAAGCTCCAGAAAGAACAAGAGAATCAGTTTCGTATGGCTCTGGATTCATTCTCAAGGATAATTACATCCTTACAAACTATCATGTAGTAAAAGATGCAACAGAGGTAATTGTTTCCTTATCAGATAGACGAGAGTTTATTGCTGATGTTGTTGGAGTGGACGCATTATCAGACTTAGCTGTTCTCAAAGTTGATGGCAATAAGCTTCCTAGAGTAAAGGTTGGAGATAGTGATGAGTTAAAGGTTGGAGACTGGGTCGTAGCAATAGGGTCACCATTCAGTTTTGATTTCTCTGTGACTGCAGGAATAGTAAGCGCAAAAGGTAGAAGTATTCAAAATAATAATATTGGAAATTATGTTCCTTTTCTTCAAACAGATGTTGCCATTAATCCAGGTAATTCCGGTGGTCCTTTATTTGATTTAGATGGAAATGTTGTGGGTATTAACTCTCAAATTTATTCAAGAAGTGGAGGCTATCAAGGTCTTGCATTTGCAATACCAGTTAATGTTGCAATAGATGTAGCAGATCAAATTATTAATACCGGAGAAGTTTTAAGAGGCTATCTTGGTGTAAGAATGAGTGAAGTGGATAGTGATCTTGCTGACGCTTTGGGTATGAAAAAGCCATATGGGGCACTAATTAATGATGTTGAAGAAGGAGAGTCTGCTGACAATGCTGGATTGCTTCCAGGAGATGTAATTATTGAATTTGATGGCAAAGAAATAAAATTTAGCTCCGACCTTCCTCATGTTGTTGGACAACTTCAGCCAGAAACTAAAGCATATGCAAAAGTTATAAGAGATGGCGATGAAATAAAGCTAGGCTTTTCTCTTGGTGAACTTCCTACAAATAAAGAGTCTTTTGTTCCTGCAAAATCACAAAACTCCTCTGATCCAATTGGTTTAAAAGTTGCTGAAATTGATAGAGATAATCCATCAATGGCTAGTCTTCCAGAGGGCGTTATTGTCTCGAGAGTTAATCCAGGATCACCTGCTTATGGCAAAGTATCTAGAGGCGATTTAATCACGATGATGCAACATAAAGGAAAGAAATTTACATTTGATAGTGTGGAATCTTTTGAATCTTCACTGGAAGAGTTTTCATCTGGAGACAAGGTTGCTTTTCATATCAACAGAAATGGTTCACGTTTAATTAGATCTATAACTATTAATTAATCTTTTTTTAAAGGTTAATTGCTCCAAAGTTGTTCTATATGACTGTAAAATAGCAGCATCTTATGAAACATATTAGAAATTTTTCAGTTATTGCCCATATCGATCATGGTAAATCAACTTTATCAGATAGATTGATTGAATATTGTGGGGGTCTTTCTGCAAGGGAAATGTCTGAGCAGATATTAGATTCAATGGATATTGAAAGAGAAAGGGGTATTACTATTAAGGCACAGGCAGTAACCCTTGAATATACAAAAAATGATATTCAGTATCTTCTTAACTTTATAGATACTCCTGGTCATGTAGATTTCTCATATGAGGTTTCTCGCTCTTTGTCTGCATGTGAGGGAGCTCTTTTGGTTGTAGATGGTTCACAGGGAGTAGAAGCCCAAACTCTTGCAAACTGCTATACCGCCGTTGACCAAGGGCTAGAAGTTGTTCCAGTTATAAATAAGATTGATTTACCTCAGTCCGAGCCCGATAGAGTAAAAAAAGAAATAGAAGACATGATTGGAATTAACGCTGTTTCAGCTCCATTAGTCAGCGCCAAGACTGGCGAGGGTATAGAAGATTTGTTGGATATGTTGATATCAGACATACCATCCCCTGATGGAGATCCAGAGGGATCATTGCAGGCACTTATTGTTGATTCATGGTTTGATTCTTACTTAGGCGTTGTTTCATTAATAAGAATTAAAAACGGTACTCTTTCGAGTGGACAAAAGTTTAAAATTCACTCAACAGGTCAAGTGCATAATGTAGATGAAATTGGTATTTTTTCTCCTAAAAAAGTTAAGAAACAAAAGCTTTCTGCCGGAGAGGTTGGCTATTTGGTTGCAGGAATTAAGAATATAAAAGGAGCACCAGTAGGCGACACTATTTTACATTCAGCAGATGAGACAAATGATGTTTTACCAGGATTTAAAAAAGTAAATCCAAAGGTATTCGCTTCTATGTTTACAGTAAATTCTGATGACTATGAAAGATTTCGAGATGCACTCTCTAAGCTAGTTTTAAATGATTCGTCTTTAGTATATGAGCCTGAAGTTTCAGATGCTTTAGGGTTTGGCTTTAGGTGTGGTTTTTTAGGTACTCTTCATATGGAAGTTATTCGAGAGAGATTAGAAAGAGAATATGATTTAGATCTCATCTCAACCGCACCATCTGTTGAATACGAAGTTCTTAAAACAGATGGAACTGTTCTTAGGTGCGATAATCCTTCTCAACTTCCTGTTCCAAATGATATCGATGAGATAAGAGAACCTATAGTTAATACAACAATACTCACTCCCAATGATTATGTCGGAAGTGTAATTACTTTATGTACCGGCAAAAGAGGTGTCCAAAAAGACATGACGTATTTCGGAAATCAAGTATCCATTGTTTTTGAACTTCCCATGTCTTCGGTAATTGTTGATTTCTTTGATCAAATCAAATCATCTACAAAAGGTTTTGCATCGATAGAATATTCTTTAACTGGTTTTGTTAAATCAGATTTAACTAAAATTGATATTTTAATTAATAATCAAAAAATAGATGCTCTTTCTATGATTGTTCATAAATCCTTTTCTAATCAAAAGGCAAGAGAAATCGCAGCAAATTTACAAAAACTTATACCAAGACAAATGTTTGATGTGCCAATTCAAGTCGCGCTTGGATCAAAGATTATTTCTAGAGAAACTGTAAAGGCATTAAGAAAAAATGTAACTGCGAAATGTTATGGTGGTGATATAAGTCGAAAGAAAAAGCTTCTTGAAAAGCAAAAAGATGGAAAGAAGAAAATGAAACAATTTGGTAAAGTATCTATACCCCAAGATGCTTTTTTAAACTATTTTAAATCTGGGGAATAAATATGCTGACTGATCCATTATTTATAATATCTCTTCTTGGAATGACAGCCTGTCTTGCTATTTGGCTTAACGACACATTAAAAGACGAAGAATCAAATAAAAAGAACCTATTAGTAGAAAATCTTACAACGATATCAACTTTATTTGGATTACTAATGCTCATAAGCATTTTTATAAATGCTGGTGATCTAGGTATTGTTCTTTTGTTTGGGTCATTAATTTCTTTAATTATTTTACTCATTGGTATTGGACTTAAGAATCAAGAAATTATTTCCTCTTCAAGGGGCTACTTTATTCCATTATTTATTATTTTTGTTTTAAGGACTTTTCTTTATGAGCCATATCAGATTCCTTCAGGCTCAATGATGCCAGGACTCAAAGTTGGTGACTTCCTGCTTGTTAATAAGAATTCATATGGATTGAAGGTAAATAGGATTGGTGAACCTTTTGCTTTAGATGGTAAACCTGATTATGGCGATGTAGTAGTATTTATACCATCCAGCAATCCTGTTCCTTATGTAAAAAGACTCATAGGTAAGCCTGGAGATTCAATAAGAATAATTGATAAAAAAGTATATATAAATGGAACACCAGTAAATAAAACCTTTCTCAAAACAGAGAAAGAAACCATTACTAAAAGATTCCGCAATAGCTCTGGACAAATCTTTACTCGGGACAAAGAAGTAATTGTTGATTACTTCACTGAAACACTTGGAGATAGATCTTTCGTAACTAGAAATATTAGAGATGAAAATATTCAATATCCATCAGAGTGGACTATTCCACCTAATCATTATTTCGTAATGGGTGATAATAGAGATAATTCAAATGATAGTACAAAAGATGTAGGCTTTGTTCCGCGAGAGAATTTCTTTGGAACAGCAAGTCATCTCTTTATGACATGGGAGTGTTGGACATGTATTCCTCATTTTAGTAGAGCTGGTAAGATTAATTAATGTACCAAGAACTTCAATCTAAACTAGGCTACAGCTTTAAGAATATTGAATTACTAAAATTAGCACTTATTCATAAAAGCTATAGCAATACCTCTAATAATGAAAGGTTAGAATTTTTAGGCGACTCTATTTTAAATACAGTTATATCTCAGTACCTTTTCTTAAAATTTAGCAATGAAAAAGAAGGTCTGCTTACAAGAATGAGAGCATATCTAGTTAAGGCAGAGACTCTTACAATGAAAGCTGAAGAGCTCTCTTTGATTGATCATATTCAATTATCCAAAGGTACGGCAAATCTCTCCCGCGAGCGAAAAAATTCTATTTTAGAAGACTCATTTGAAGCAACAATAGGGGCTATCTTTTTAGATTCAAGCTGGGATCAAGTCAATCTTATAGTACTTAGCCTATTCAATAATGAATTAAGTAGCCTATCTGCAGATATGAGCTTTAAAGATCCAAAAACTGAACTTCAAGAATTACTTCAGTCTATGAAGCTTGATCTTCCTAATTATGTTATTGAAGAAAGTTTAGGTGGAGGATTTAATTGTAACGTTTCCTATGATAATAATAATTTTTCCTCATCAGGTATTACTAAACGATCAGCACAAACGGCAACAGCAATGAAGGTTTTAGAATATATAAGAGCAAGCAATGACTAATTACTGTGGATACATTTCAATTATTGGCAAGCCCAATGTAGGAAAATCTACAATACTGAATCATATACTTGGAAAAAAAATATCAATAACATCAAGAAAGTCTCAGACAACTAGAAATAATATTTTAGGCATTAAAACTACTGGTAATAAGCAAATGATATTTGCCGATACTCCTGGCATGCATATCAAGTCACCCAAAACTATGAATAAAGTACTAAATCGTTCTGCTCAGAGCCTTATAGATGATTCAGATCTCATTTTATTTGTTGTTCAAAGACTAACTCTTGATGAGCAAGATCTGTCAGTGTTGCAAAAACTCAAAGAGGCAGGCTCACAAGTTATTTGCGTAGTTAACAAGGTAGATCAGATAACTGACAAGAATAAACTTTTACCCATGATGGCAAGACTAATGGATGAATATAGTTTTTTAGATATCATTCCTATATCTGCAATTAATGATGAAGGCGTAGATGAACTTGAACAATTAATTCATAAGTACCTGCCCGAAAATGACCATATATATGGCGAAGAAGGTATCGAAAGTGGGCACAAAGATATTTTTATGATTTCTGAATTAATAAGAGAAAAAATTATAAGAATGCTTGGTGATGAACTTCCTCATGATACTTTTGTTCAAGTTGAACTTTTAGAAGATGAAGAAAAGATTATCAAAATTCATGCAGTCATATTTGTTGTTAGAGATAGTCAAAAACAGATTGTCATTGGAAGAGGTGGCTCAACCTTAAAAAAAATTGGTCAACAAGCAAGAATCGAGCTTGAAGAATATTTCAATAAGAAAGTATTTTTAAAAACCTGGGTCAAGGTAAAGAAAAACTGGAATACGGACTCTGATTATATTCAAAGTTTAGGAGTTGGCGGAAGCTATGAGTCCTAGTGACTGGGATGAGTGTTTCTTACTTCATCAAAGAGCATATGGAGAAACCAGTTTAATAGTAGAAGTTTTTAGTAAAAATAATGGGAAGATGTCACTAATGGCAAGAGGAGCAAAAAAACCAAAATCTAAATTTTTTGGATACCTTGCTCCTTTTACCAAACTTCAGGTAACTTACTCCGGCAGGTCGGATATGAAGACCTTAACTAATATTGATAGAGATTTTTCTATTTCAACAAATAGTTTTTCAAAAACTAGTTACAGTCTTTTATATATAAATGAATTATTAATGCGTTTACTTCCTAAAGATGCTGCTCAAGAGGATCTATTTTTGTTATATGAACAATTTCTTCATAAAGTAACTAGAGGAGACGAACTTGAAATAACATTGAGACACTTTGAGTTGGATCTTCTCGATATGCTTGGGTACGGCTTAGATTTTGAAAATGATATCGATAGAAATGAGTCTATAGAATCAAATAAAAACTATTCTTTTATACCTGAGAGAGGTTTTAGAGAGTCTAGTAATTCTAACTTTTCTGGCGAGGATATTATCAATATCAGAACTAGAGAGCTATCTAAGGTATCTAAAAAATATCTTAAACATTTAACAACAACAGCTATACATTTTTGTTTAGATGGAAGAGATCTTGAAAGCAGGGATATTTTTAAGAGGATCAAGACATGATCTATGGCATAGGGACAGATATTGTTGAGATTAAAAGATTAACTGGAATGAAGTCATTGGATGCATTTGCAAACAAGGTTTTGACTGAGAATGAGCTTAAGGTTTTTGATGACTTAACTAAGTCTAAAAAAGCATCCTATCTTGCAAAACAGTTTGCTGCTAAAGAGGCTATTGCTAAGGCTTTTGGAACTGGCCTTAAAGATCCAATCCAATTGAACAATATAGAAATACTTAGAAATGATGAAGGGAAGCCCACTTTTAATCCCTTGAATGGTTTAATATCAAAGATAACAGATTTGGGAATTACAAAAACACATGTTAGTCTTGCAGACGAAAAAGACTATGCAATAGCATTTGCAATACTAGAAATATGAAAAATATTATTTTATTAGGCCCTCCGGGGGCTGGAAAGGGCACTCAAGCAGACTTAATATGCGAGTTATGTAATATCCCAAAAATTAGTACAGGTGATATGTTGCGTGAGGCAGTGGCATCAGGAAGTGATTTTGGTAAAAAAGTTTCACACATTTTGGATACTGGTGGGCTGGTATCTGATGAAATCATAGGCTCATTAATTGAAGACAGATTAACAAAGCCTGATTGTGCAAACGGTTCATTGTTTGATGGAGTTCCTAGAACACTTGGTCAAGCAAGTAAGCTTGATGAGATGGGTGTTAACTTTACTCATGTCATTGAAATAAGTGTTGATGATGAAGTTATTGTAAATAGAATGTCAGGAAGAAGAGTTCATCCTGGTTCGGGAAAGAATTATCATATTGAATTTAATCCACCTAAGGTTGATGGGCTTGATGACGATTCAGGAGAGCCTTTGATTCAACGAGAGGATGATAAACCAGAAACTGTTCTTAAAAGACTGGATGTATATCATGAACAAACAAAACCATTATCCGAGTTCTATATTAATAAATCAGCTACGAGCAATCTCATTTATTTTAGTGTTGATGGATCAAAGTTAGTAGAATCTGTATTTAAAGAAATATCTGATCAGATATAACAAATGAAAGTTATTGCAATTCAAAGTTCTGGAGATCAGACATCTGTTAGTGTCATTAATAACGATGACATTCTTTCTTATTCAATAGACCATGAAAGAAAAGATCGACCGGACTGGAATAGCATGTTGATTAATGTTGGTCTTAATTCAGCCTTTAATCTAGTAGATATTGATTTATTTGCATATGGAAACAGTTCAGGTTCTTATACAGCGACTAGAAGTGTCGCAAGTTATTTAAAAGGTATTTCTGTAACTTTAGACAGACCTTTAATAGCAATCAGTGCCGATAATATAGATGAGCTTTCAGCTGATGCAATTGCTAAACTGGCTTTGGATAAATTTACTCAATCTGATTGTGATGGATCGCTATTTGATCCCAATGACGCCAATCCAATATATGCTTCAGATCCTCAGTATAAAAAAATAAATGAGTGATCTTTTACTAAGTTTTATTCTTGGACTCATTCAAGGACTCACTGAATTCTTGCCAGTATCTAGCTCGGCTCACTTACTTTTTCCAAGTTTATTATTTGGCACCAATGATCTAGGACTATCTTTTGACATTGCTGTTCATGCAGGCACATTAATCGCAGTGATCTATTACTTTAGATCAGAGCTCACAAGCATGACACAAGCGGTTTTAACTAATACAGAAAATGTATTGGGGCATAGAAGATTGTCATACCAGTTAGTCCTTGCAACCTTGCCAATAGTATTTTTTGGGTTATTTGCATCTGAGATGGTAACCAATAACAGGGATAATATTGAGAGCATTGCTCTAGCAAATATTATATTTGCTGCACTTCTTTTAGTTGCTTATAAATTTAGCTCAAGAGCAAAGGAGCTCATTCAACTATCGATACTTGCCGCAATCTTTATTGGAGTTTTTCAAGTTTTTGCATTATTTCCAGGGGCGTCTAGATCAGGTACGGCGATCACTGCTGCGCTCCTAATTGGTCTTAACTTAAAAGATGCCTCAAGATTTGCTTTTCTTCTAGCTATCCCAACTATTTTAGGAGCTCTGGTTTTCTTATTAAAAGATATGATGTCATTCGATGGATCAATTGATTTACTTCCTATGTTAGTTGGATTTGTAACATCAATGGTTTTTGCTTTCTTAACAATCAAGTACTTCTTAGTATTTGTCGAAAAGATTGGAATGTACCCATTTGTAATATACAGAGTCATTCTTGGAGCGCTATTAGTTCTTCTAATATGAGTTGTTGTATATTTGCTCACTCTCATCAAGATGCAGAAGCTATTCAATATATTTCTGATTATTTGAGTATGGAAATAGTTAATGAAATCCCGCTGTCTGGATCTTTTCTGGATTTGAGAGAGAGCGGTCTTCACTTCACGAAAGATTCAACCAATCTCTCTAGTTCTCTTCATATAGACTTTTTGTCTGGGCCTATGGGTTGGCGCTTAAAGAGAACAGATCATGAGACCTCTTTAAAAAAAGCTATAGGTAAAAACAAGGAAGACATAACTATCTTTGATGGTACCGCTGGGCTCTTATCAGATACTATTATTTTTCTAGCTCTTGGTCATAAGGTTATTGCATGCGAGCAAAGTAAGATCATATTTCTTTTAGTTAATGATGCTATAGAAAGAGCCAAGACCGAGTTACCTTTTCTTGAAAACTTAGTTCTGTTAAATGGTAAGTCCGAGATTCAATACAAAGAAACTCAAAATATTGATATTGTTTATCTAGATCCTATGTACCCAGAACCAAGCAAGAACATTCTAAGATCTGGTGATATAAGTACTATTAATCACATTTTACATATCGAGAATATTGATGACGATGGGGACGCAATCTTTTTTAGTATCAAAGACAGCAACTTTAAAAAAATTATTTTAAAAAGGCCTATCAAGGCTGACATAATAGACAAAAACATTAACTATCAAGTCAAAGGCAAGTCCACTAGATTTGATATTTATATATAATATAAACAAATTTAAAGGAGATTTATTATGAACCCATTTGCAATGATGAAAGATGCCAAGAACATGGAAAAAATGATGAAGCCGGCATTAGAAAAGTTTATGAAGGAAGCAGGATTTGTAAAAAAAGATGAGCTTGAGCCAATGAAAAGAAGAATTGCTGAGCTCGAAGCAGAGGTAAATAAGTTAAAAGGCTAATTAAACTCTATGACTACAAGCCTCAAGGAATCAGATATCTCAAGAATAATTGAAATGGCATGGGAGGACAGAACTCCCTTTGATGCAATTGAGGCCACTTATGGCCTTAATCAAAATCAGGTTGAGGACCTAATGAGAGATAACTTAAAAAAGAATAGTTATACGCTATGGAGAAAGAGAGCCCGAGGAAGAAAAACTAAGCATGTGGGCTTAAGAGAATTTGGTGTTGAAGGTAGGCATCATTCCTATGATCAACACAAATATAAAAAATAGCCATCTCAGAATAGAAAACCTGTTTAAATCTATCTTTACAGAGGTTCCAAACACCTCGATATCGCTCAATGAGGAATCAGTCATTATTGAACATAAAGACCAATCAAACCCTGATGCCGCATCAATAGAAATCATTAAATTAGAAGAGGTCTATAAAATTTCTTATTGGGATGGTTATTCATTAGCTGAAGACGAAACAGAGAAGGATCTCAACAAGGCATTAAAAATCTTTAAAAGATTTTCTAAAAAGATGGCTAAGAATTTAATTAGATTTAGTAACTAATAAGATTATCTTTTAGGCAGTGTGCCCATATGTTTGGCAATGATGCCGAGCATGATTTCATCAGCGCCACCACCAATAGATGTTAATCTGCCATCACGAAATGCTCTTGATACTGGCGTATCCCACATATAGCCCATACCACCCCAGTACTGAAGACAACTGTCTGTTACTTCTCTACCAAGCCTTCCAGCTTTAAGTTTCATCATGGAAGCCTTCATAGTTACGTCTTGGCCATTAATATATTCTTCTGTTGCGCTATAAACCAATGCCCTTAAAAGCTCTACTTCTGTTTGCAGTTCAGCAAGTCTGAAATGAACTACTTGGTTATCAAGAATCGATTTACCAAAAGCCTTTCTTTGGCTTGTGTACTCAACAGTGTCTTTTATAACCTGGTCTAACATTTTGAGAGCTCCGGCAGCACCAAAAATTCTTTCCTCTTGGAATTGCTCCATCTGGTACCTGAATCCATTGCCTTCTTCTCCAATCAAGTATCTCTGAGGCACTCTTACGTCGTCAAAAAATATTTGTGCGGTATCCGATGATCTCATTCCTAGCTTATTAAATCTTTCGGAAAGGGTAATTCCAGGTAGGTCCATGGGCACAACAATTAAAGATTTATTGCTGTGAGGACTACTATCAGATGTATTGGCCAAAAGACAAATAAAGTCAGCCTGAGTTGAGTTAGTGATCCACATTTTAGTTCCGTTAATTATATAGTCATCACCATCCTTAACTGCTGAAGTTTTTATAGCTGATACATCTGAGCCAGCTGTTGGCTCACTTACAGCAATGGAACAAACCATATCTCCAGAGATAGCTGGCGCTAAAAAGTCTTGTCTAAGCTGATCATTTCCATATTTGGCTAGGGCAGGTGTTGCCATATCTGTTTGAACGCCTATTGCCATAGAGACCCCGCCACTTGAAATAAGTCCAAGCTCCTCAGCAAATAC
>CAJQGX010000006.1 GCA_905478035.1 uncultured SAR86 cluster bacterium
CAACCTCCAGTTGTATTGTTATTATTCAGTATCTAACCATTTATTTAATTCTTTAAAATCAACTTCCATAGCTTTTATAAAAGTATCTTCATCAAATCTAGGGTTATCTGCTTTTAAAAATTCAATTAGTTTCCATTGCATTTCTACAATTTCACAACCTCTACTTGAATTTTCAATTTTACCAGTTTCCAAACCATTATTTTTATAACTTTCTTCATATCCATGTTTAAATATTTCTGCTAGTTTTTTATAGTATTTTCTGCTTAACATTCAACCTCCAGTTGTATTAGTATTATTTATCTTGTAAAATTATAAGCTACATTTACAGCAAAAATTAAAAATAAACTTAAGCTTAAATATATCTCATTATTAATTATTGAAAAAACACTTCCAAAAATTAAACTTAACCATAAAATTATATGGTACATTCTACCTCCAGTTGTAAGATTTAATTAAAAATCTTGTGTTGTTTATTTACTACAAGCTATGGTTGTATCTAGCATTTTTAGATTTACCACCTTGAACACTCATACTAATTCGGTTGTAAATGCTCGACTTAACTGGCTTGTAATATTTTGAAAATACTTGAGAATTATTACTAAAATCTAATAATGCTCTTCTCTTATATTTTAAAAATGATTTTCTGTTAGAAATTCCAAATGCTTTGTAATTATGCTTTGTTATTTCAAATGTTATTGTTTTTTTCATGATGTTATAAAAACATAGTCATAAGGCTATTGTTTGACTGAAATATGGCAAAAATAAGTTAATATGAAAAAATAAGTGAGCAATACCAACGATTATTGAAATAAATTAAAAATAATTGAAAATAATTAAAATAATATTGCTAATAATTGATTTGATTTGAAATTTTTATAAAAGTTTTTAGAAATAAATAATGCTTATATAATTTGTATAAATAGCTAAAAACTGATTAATAAAACTAAGGCATAACTAAGGCTATTTGTAGGTAATTAAAGGGCGACCAGCTATATATTTTCTGTTGTATTATTGCAACATCTAGTGGTAAATATATCACTATAGAATATGCAATTAAAGGTTGAATTATCTGGTACAATCGCTGGTTGTGTGAGGGTTATTATCATATCTTATATGTGGTAAATATATCTCATACTGTTGTAAACTAGTCACTATATTGCAGGTTGTATTTTGAGATAAAAAAAGGGTCATAAAGATTGACCTATATTTGTAGTTTAGATTGATTCTAATTCGCAAGGGGTAGCCGATGTGCCATGGGGGGTACTGGGGGTATGTATATAGTGCTTACACAAAATGAGAGACTTTTGAGTGTAAACTAGATAAGGTCGCCCTGCTATAAAGATTAGCTAGGGGGTTGCTATATAGCTGGACTGACCCAGATAGACTTAGATGCTTCACCCCCTGGAGGGTAACTACTTATATTATACACCCTCTTCTGCATTTGTCAACTCTAATTAGAAATATATTTAATTTGTGTTGTCAACTAGCTGTAAACTTGTTATAATGATTAATATGAATAGTAACTTCCTACCTACCAATCAAGATAAGAAAAGAAAATTAACAGAACAACAAGAAACATTCTTAGCATCGTTATCAACAACAGCCAAAGGAGATATAAACCTAGCATTACAAGAAGCAGGTTATTCTCCAACATCTAAATCTAAAGTAATAGATTCCTTAAAGGATGAGATTGTAGATGTCGCCACAAAGATTCTAGCTAAGTCTGCACCACGAGCCAGTCAGAAACTTGTAGAGATATTGGAGAGTGATGACCCCATACCACAAGTGAATGCTAAACTCCAAGCAGCCCAAACCTTATTAGACAGAGTGGGTGTTGCTAAAAGAGATAAGGTGGATGTTAGTCATACAGTATCATCAGGTATATTTATTATACCACAAAAAGAAGAATTAATAGATGTAACAGCAGAAGAGGTAATCGATGAGAAGGAATAGTTCGACAATCCCTTTTGGTTATAAGTTAGCAAGTGATGATAAGACTTTAGTTCCAGTAGCTAAAGAAATAGAATCATTAAATGAAATGAAAGATGGTGTTAAGTCAGGTGCTTTTAGTTTAAGAGGAGCAGTAGATATATTAGAACATCAAACAGGTCGTAAGCTATCAGCCATGGGGTTAAAGAAGATAATGGATAAAGATACTCCAGAACCAATTAAAGAACAACCAAAAGGTTTACTAGCTAGAGATGACAAAGAGACAATATAATTATAGCTTTGAACATAAAGCTAAGATAGCTTCTAGAAAGTTAGTTAAAGAAAAAGAAAAAGAAATAGCAAAATTAAAAAAGAACTTGGAGAATAAGACCAGAAGACTCCGAGATAAAAAGGAAGCATTAAAGGTAGTACAGAATGGCGAGACGAATAAAGAAACGAAGAAAGGTATGGTCATCGAAGAAGACAAGCTTGATAACCTTCCTAACCCTGTTAAAGAACTCCTTCAAGAAGAAAAAGAACGAATAGCATTTAAACCTAATACAGGTCCACAAACACAATTTTTAGCAGCACCAGAACAAGATGTATTGTATGGTGGTGCAGCAGGTGGAGGTAAGTCATACGCAATGTTAGTTGACCCATTAAGGTTTATGCACATCAAAGAACATAGAGCATTACTATTAAGAAAGTCAATGCCTGAACTTAGAGAATTAATAGACAAGTCTAGAGAGTTGTACCCTAAAGCATTTCAAGGTGCAAAGTTTAGAGAGGTTGAAAAGATTTGGAAATTTCCTTCAGGAGCTTCATTGGAGTTTGGTTACCTTGATAGAGATGCTGATGTATATAGATACCAAGGTCAATCGTACACCTGGATAGGGATTGACGAGCTAACACAGTATCCTACAGAATTCCCACTTCAATACTTGCAATCACGATTGAGAACAACTAATAATGCAATACAATGCTACATTCGGTGTACTGCAAACCCAGGAGGAGTGGGAGGTAACTGGGTCAAAAAAAGGTATCTAGACCCAGCACCACCTAATGAATCCTTTACTGGTAAAGATAAGATAACAAGAAAGTTTATTCCTGCTAGTCTACAAGACAATCCTTATCTAAATGATGATGGTAAATATGAACAGATGCTTCAATCATTACCACCAACACAAAGAAGACAACTACTAGATGGTAACTGGGATGTTTCCGAAGGAGCTGCTTTTACAGAATTTGAATATGATAAACATACAATAGCTCCATATGAATTACCTAAACATTGGACTAGAGTAAAAGGAATTGACTATGGTTATGCAGCAGAGTCAGCAGTTGTATGGGGAGCAATAGACCCACAAGATGAAACATTAATTATTTATAGAGAACTATATCAAAAAGGATTAACAGGAGAAGAGTTAGCTTTAAGAATATTTGAGTTTGAAAGAGAAGATAAACTATCTGTTCCTGGGGTGTTAGATACAGCAGCATGGGCAAGAACAGGAACTACTGGTCCAACTGTCGGAGAAACATTAACAAGGGCAGGACATAAGCTTAGAAGAGCAGATAAGAATAGAATTCAGGGCAAGATACAAATACATGAAAGATTAAAATTAAACTCCCAAGGGAGACCAAAGCTTCAGCTATTTCGTACTTGTCCGAATATAATAAGAGAATTACAATCAATACCTATTGATAAAACAAAACCAGAAGATGTCGATACTAAAGCATCAGACCATGCTTATGATGCACTTAGATATTTAATTATGTCTAGACCTAGAAGTATTACAGCTTATGAAAATATGCAACAACATAAAAGATGGATACCATCTGACCCAACCTTCGGATACTAATATGCCTTTATATACTTTTAGAAATAAAAATACTGACGAACAATATGATGAAGTAATGTCATATGAAGAATTACAAGAATACTTAAAACAAGAAGATATAGAACAAGTATTTAAAATGAATATATTTAGATACTCTGATAATAATGGAATTAAAGACCAAGAACATTCATGGTTAAAAGACCCTAAGATAGAAGGTAATGGAAGATTTAAACCTTATGGTAAGGTTAAAACAGAACAAGATAATCATAATCATAAGGTTATAAAACAAAAGAAACACTTTGGGGAAAAGATATGACAAAGAAAAAGATACAATTAAATACTAGAGCTACTAGAGAAATAGATAAGTACCCTATGGTTGCTGTATACTGGCTTGATATTTGCTCGGATAGTTCCTGGCAATCGATGGAGGGATGTAAGAAAGCAAAGCTACCAACTTGTGTAACTCATGGTCATTTACTTACACAAGCTAAAGGAGTTACTAGAGTATTTGGAGATTATTCATTATCAGATTCTGAGGATGGTAAGATTGAAGAGATAGGAAATACTACAATCATACCTAATAGTGTTATCATAGAAATTAAGAAAATAGTTGACAAGTCGAAGAAATAAGTGTATTATTATACTTACTAATAAAATTTAAGTAATTAATAGGAATTGTATGGCAGTTGATGAAACTATGAATTCAGCAATGGATGAAGAAGAAAATTTAGAAGAATTAGAATCCTTAGTAATTGACATTAATTCTAAATTTCAATCTTGTACTGATAAGAGAAGTGACGATGAAGATAGATGGTTACAAGCTTATCATAATTATCGTGGCAAGTATTATAAAAATATTCATTTTACTGAACATGAAAAGTCAAGAGTATTTGTTAAAGTTACTAAAACAAAAGTTCTAGCAGCTTATGGACAAATCATAGATGTATTATTTGGTACAGGAAAATTTCCATTAACAATTGAAGAGACTGTTGTACCTGAAGGTATAGATGAATATGCACACATGAATCCTATGAAGGAGGAAATGGGTGTTGACCAAATAGAACCTCAAATAGAAGGTAACTTAGATTACAACCCTCAATCATCACAAGAAGAAATGGGTGATAATGGTGGATTAGGTTTTCCAGGTGATGGAAATGATTTACCACCAGGAGCTACATTTAATAATTTAGGTGGAGTTAACTTAGGTGGACTACAAGAAGAATTTGAAGAAGCAGATTTATCTTCAGGACCATCTCCAGTTCCTGAGATGCCACAAATTAAACCTGCACAAATTGCAGCAAGAAGATTACATAAATTAATTGAAGACCAACTAGATGAATCAGATGCTAATGTTGCATTACGAAGTGCAATATTTGAATCTTGTTTATTAGGTACAGGAATTATAAAAGGACCTTTTACTTATAACAAAACTTTACATAAATATTCTAATGCTGGTAATGGTAGAGAATATCAAGCTGAACAAGTTAAAGTTCCTAAAGTAGAATTTGTTAGCATATGGGATTTTTACCCAGACCCTAATGCTAGAAACATGGAAGAAGCAGAATATGTTATTCAAAGACATAGATTAAATAGACATCAGTTTAAAGATTTATTAAATAGACCTTACTTTAATAAAGAAGCTATTTATAAATGTTTAGAGATGGGTCCAAAGTATGATAAGAAAAGTTGGGAAACATCTATTGATGCAGAAAATAATTCATATGGAGATTTAGAATCTAATAGATACGAAGTATTAGAATACTGGGGAACTATAGATGCAATGTCTGCTAGAGAACAAGGTTTAGATATTGATGAAGAGATAGAAGATTTTGAAGAAGTTCAAGTTAATATTTGGACTACTAATGGAAAAGTAATTAGAATAGTAGAAAATCCTTTTACTCCATTTAGAATACCTTATCAATCTTTTTCTTATGAAACAAATCCTTATCAATTCTTTGGTATAGGTGTTCCAGAAAATATGGATGATGCACAAGCTATTATGAATGGTCATGCAAGAATGGCAATTGATAACTTAGCATTAGCAGGTAACTTAGTTTTTGATATTGATGAATCAGCTTTGGTTCAAAATCAAAATATGGAAGTTTACCCAGGAAAGATTTTTAAAAGACAAGCTGGAGTTCCAGGTCAAGCAATTTATGGAATTAAGTTTCCTAATACTGCAAATGAAAATATGCAGATGTTTGATAAGTTTAGACAACTTGCAGATGAATCAACAGGTATACCTTCTTACTCACATGGTCAAACAGGAGTAACAGGTATGACTAGAACAGCATCAGGTATGTCAATGCTTATGGGTGCTGCATCTTTAAATATTAAAACAGTCATTAAAAATATTGATGACAGCTTAATTAAACCTTTAGGAGAATCTATGTTCCAATGGAATATGCAATTCTATGAAGGTGATTTACCAATCATGGGTGACTTTGAAATTAAAGCAACAGGTAGTTCTTCTTTAATGAGAAAAGAAGTTAGGTCTCAAAGACTTACTATGTTCTTACAAACAATTCAAAATCCATCTATTGCTCCATTCGTTAGAATATCAGAAGTTATAAAAGAGTTAGCATACTCTCTAGATTTAGACCCTGATGAAATAATTAATTCTAAAGATGAAGCAGAAATTTATGCTAAAATTATAGGATATCAAAATGCTCAACAAGGAACTAGCCAAGAAGCTCCTATCCCTGGTCAACAGCCAGGAATGGAAACACCTGGAGGAGTACCTGAACAAGGTGCAGAACCAAACAACTCAGGAAATGGCGAGGGGATTGACCCAACAAACAATCCAGCAATGCCAGGGGAGATGGCTTTTTCTGGACAGGTTGAAGAACCTGCCTAGTCAAGTTAGAGAAATACTAAAAGATAGTGTTGACTAAACACTTTTCTATTGTTATAATAAACAAACAAGGATAAAAATTATGTACTATAAGAAGAAAAAACCTAGAAATATGGCAACAGGTGGACTTATGTCTCAACCTCCATTCATTGCTAAACAGGATGAAGAAGATAATGGTATTAATCCATATGATGTAAATACTCCTGAATCAGCAAGACAAGGTTTACCTTCTAGACTTTTATCTAAGAAAAGAACAAGATTTAATAAAGGTGGAATCATGGATAGACAAGAATATAGTAAAGGTGATGAAGCTATTAGACTTTTAAGAGATATTGATTTACCAGATGAACCTTTAGAAGAAGCTCCAGCAGAAGGAGATATTCCTGGAGAAAAATATGCTGGTGGAAATGCTGCAAAAGATAAAATGATTGTAGATAAAATTAATAGATTAGAAGCAGCAAAAGAAATGCAAACTGATTCTACTATGATTGCAAAAATTGATAATGAAATTAAAAGTTTAGAATCAAAAGTTAGTACAAGAATTACAGCAGCAACAGGTGGTTATATGGATGAAAACCAAATAGCAGAAGAAACACCATTAGCTTTAAGTATTGGTGGTGCTGTTGAAAAAGAAAGAAAAGATTATCAAGCATATGCTGAAGGTGATATAGTTGAAGATGAATCTTTACTAGCACCTATGGGTATGGAAGATGATACTATGATGGCAGAAACTAATATGGAAATGGAAGCTGAAGATGATATGGATTATGATTCAATATTAGATACATCAGCATTATCAGAAGAAGAAGAAACAGTATTAGATGAAGCTATAGAAATGCATCCAGAGTTAGAAGCAATTTTACCTAAGTTAGTTGCAACAGAATTTACAGAAGATGAATTAGTAGAAGGACCAGGAGATGGAACTTCAGATTCAATTCCAGCACTTTTATCAGATGGAGAATTTGTATTTACAGCCAAAGCAGTTAAGAATATTGGTGTAGACAGATTAAGAAAGATGATGAAATCAGCAGAAGAAAGTTATGATGCTGGACAAGTAAGCCAAGAAGAAAATGCTGAAATGTCAGCAGAAGATTCTTTATTGGCATAACAGAATTTTTAGAGTGGTACTCTAAAGATAAACAAGCTACCTTATATTTATATAAGCCCTTGTAGCTTTGTTTTCAATCAATAACCAAAATTTAGCTACCTTCACAGTTAAAGAAGCCCTAAAGGAGGACACATGAAAGAAGACGAAGGACAAACTAAGGAAGTCGAAGCGAATCCTTATAACAGAAATAAGTCATGGCATACAGAAGATGTAATGCCAACAGATTTTGTTTCTGCAGATAATGGACCAGCAGATGCCAACACCGACCCTAGAGGTTATGTTAGAGAAGCTACTGACAGCAATGTCAACCCTGATACTAACTCAACTTTAGATTCGGCTACTTCGGATAAGTCTTTACAAGAATCAGCACTTAATGTTGCTGATGCTAAACCTTATCAAAAAGTTGACTACAAAAAAAGATATGACGACCTAAAACGATATTATGATAGGAAGTTAGGTGATTGGAATGCCAAAGAAGGAGACCTTAAAGCACAGCTTCAAGCGAACCGACCAAAGTATACTCCACCAAAATCTGAAGAAGAATTAAAAGTCTTCAAAGAGGAATACCCTGACATATATGGAGTTGTGGAAACTGTATCTCACTTGCAATCTCGTAATGAGATGACAAGCTTACAAGAGGAAGTTGAAGCTCTTAAGAAAAAGAATGATTCTTTGGCAGCTCGTGAAGCTCAATTAGAGTTATCGAAATACCATCCAGACTTTAATGATATTAAAGAATCGGATGACTTTCATAGCTGGGCAGATGAACAACCAATGGAAATTAAATCTTGGATTTATGAGAACAACAACAATGGTAAACTTGCAGCAAGAGCAGTCGACCTGTATAAGAAAGACCGAGGACTTGGATTAGATAAAAAAACTACTACTGAAAGAAGGCAATCTTCTGAAGGTGCTGATTTGCTAGTTAAAACTAGAGAACAAGTTGGAGAACCTACTGATAGAAAACCTACTTTCAAATCATCGGATATTAGAAAAATGTCTGATGATGAGTTTATGCGATATGAAAAAGATATTGCTATGGCTCAAAAAGAAGGTAGATTTGTTCAAGACGAATAAATTTATTTTCATTTTTATCAACAAGTAAACAAATAAGGAAAATAATTATGGCACACTTTCAAGGTGGAAATACATTAAACTTTGTTGCTGGTGGAGTACAAGCGAACCAATTTTGGGTTCCTGAAATCTACAGTAAGAAAGTACAAATTGCTTTAAGAAAAGCATCAACAGTCGAAGCAATCTGTAATACAGATTACATGGGCGAAATCAAATCATATGGTGATACAGTTAATATCGTTAAAGAACCTCAAATAGCTACAGCAGCTTACACTAGAGGTTTAGCAACACCAGCAACAGCTCTAACTGATGCTGAATTGGTATTAGTAATTGACAAAGCTAATTACTTTAGCTTCCAAGTAGATTCTTTAGAGAAAAAATTTGGACATATTAACTTCCCTGAAGTCGCATCTAATAACGCAGCTTATCAATTAAAAGATGCTATGGATGTAGAAGTTCTAGATAATATGTATGATGAAGCTATTGCAGCTACAGCAGTTCTAACACCAGCAGGTAATGCAGCTAAAGCAGCTATCTTTGGTTCAGTTGCAGCTCCGATTGATATTGGACACGCAGCAGGTGAAGTAGACCCTCTTAACTTTATGAGTTCAGCAGCTCAAGTTATGGATGAAAACAACAACCCTGAAGATAACAGATGGTTTGTTGCAGCTCCTAGCTTTTATAACCAATTAGCAGATACTTCTTCTAAACTTTTATCGATTGATTACAATGCAGGTAAAGGTTCTTTAAGAAATGGTCTTGTAGCTTCTGGTTTAGTTAGAGGATTTGCTATGTACAAATCTCTTAATACTCTATCTCAAGTAGTTGGTGGTGCAGGTGCTGCACAACCTTCTGTTTTATTTGGTCATATGAGAAGTACATCATGTGCATCAGCAATGAACACAGTTGAGTCTTTTAGAAGTCCTACTACATTTGCAGACCAAGTAAGAGGTCTTCATGTATATGGAAGAAAAGTACTTAATACTGCATCAGTTGGTGCTGGTATTATTAAAATAGACTAATCAATAATTAAATGTTAGGGGGAGCAATCCCCCTTTCATTAACTTAAAGGAAATATATAATGAAATTAAAAGAACATATACCCCACATTATAGCAGAACATAAAAAAGCAATAGCAGTAGCTGTTGTAATATTAATTATTGCAATAATTATATAAGGAAATAATATGCCAGGATATGGAATGAAAAAAAAGCCAATGATGAAACATGGTGGAAAAGTTAAAAGAAAAAATTATGGACATGGTGGTGGTGCTATGGTTATCACTATTAGTAAAGTAAAAAATAAAGATAAAAAGAATTATAAGAAGAAGTAAGAATTATGGGATTAATGTCATCTCCTGCATGGACAAGGAAAGAAGGCAAAAACCCTAAAGGTGGTTTAAATGCTAAAGGTAGAGCATCTTACAATAAAGGTAAAACTAAAACAGGTAAGAAAAGAAATCTTAAAGCACCTAGTAAAGTTAAGGGAAACAAAAGAAGAAAAAGCTTTTGTGCAAGAATGAAAGGAATGAAAAAGAAATTGACTTCCAAGAAAACTGCTAGAGACCCTAACTCAAGAATTAACAAATCATTAAGGGCATGGAACTGTTAAATGGCAAAAGATTATAAAACATTCGTAAATGAATTATTAGTAGAATTAAATGAACCAGAAGTTACAACAGTAGCTACTGGAGTAGGTATACAAAAACAAGTAGCTAATGTAGTTAACAGAGCTTACTTTGATATTGTTGATGCTGTTGATGATTGGTCATGGTTAAGTTCAGATGTACCTGATGACCCTTATTATGGAAATACAATTGTACCAACAGTTGCAGGTCAAAGATTTTATTTATTAAAAGCTGGGTCAGCTAATATTGATGCAGACTTTGATTCAGTAAACTGGGATATGTTTACTTTAGTAGATACAAATGCTCCATTTACAATTAATAAATTACCTTTTACAACTCTAACTACTTGGAGAAGTAATTATGCACAATCGGAAGAAGCTGCAGCTAGAACAAATACTTATGCAACTCCAGTAAGAGTTATAAGAAGTTCAGATGGTAGAAGATTTGGATTATCTCCTATACCAGATAAAGTTTATAATATTCATTTCTTTGCTTATAATAGACCTACTGCTTTAGTAGCAGATACAGATACAGTTTTATTCCCAGAACAATACAAACCAGTTTTACTAGCAAGAGCTAGATATTATTTATATCAGTTTAAAGATAACATTGCACAATCGCAATTAGCTTTAGATGAATATAAAAAAGGATTACAAAATATGGCTGATAATTTAAATTCACCACAGCCACAATATATGTCAGATGTAAGGTTTACTTACTTACTACCATAGGATAATAAATTATGCCAACACAAGGAGCTTCAATTACTGTTGCAGGAGGTTTGGATTTAGTATCAAGCTCTCATGCTTTGTTTCGAACTCCAGGTGCTGCAACTATATTAGAAAATTTTGAATCATCTACAACAGGTGGTTATAGAAGAATTAATGGTTATACTAAATGGGGTGGTGCTAGTGCAGCAGTACCTTCAGGTTCTCAACTAGATGCAATAACAGGATTGATACCTTATGCAGGTGGAGTTGTTGCTTGTCAAGGTACAGGAATATTTTGGTCAGATGATGGTATTACTTGGCTTCAAATTAATAAAGATACTTATGTAACTAAAACAGGAACAGTAGCAGTTAATGCAGGTTCAGCAACAGTTACAGGAACTGGTACAGCATTTACAACTGAGTTTGCTGTTAATGATAGAATACAAATTAACTCTATTAATTATAGAGTATTATCAATTACAAGTAATACAGTATTAACATTAGATAGTAATGTACAAACAACAGCTTCAAGTCAAGCTGTAAAAAAAAGTGGTATACTTGCTGCAGCTTTATCTGGTGCAACAACTATAGCTAGAAGTAATCAATCAAATAATCAATTTGCTACATTTGAATCAGATGGTGCTTATGGTAGTTTATATATTACTGATGGTACTAATAAAATAGCAGAGTTTCAAATAACAGTATCAAGTGGAGTTAACACTTATTACTTTGAAGAACTGGCTTCTCCAGCTCCTTCCAATCCTAAGATATGTGAAATATTTTCTGAAAGATTAGTCGTAGCAGGACAAACATCTTCAACAAGTACAGTAGTTTATAGTTCTAGATTAAAGCCATATGACTTTGAAGGTTCCTCTGCAGGTGAGATAGATGTTGGAGATATCATTGTAGGTATAAAAGTATTTAGAAATAGCTTAATTATATTTTGTAAAAATAGTATCTTTGAGTTGACAAGTCTTGATTCTACCCCTATAATTAAGTCTATAACCAAAAATATAGGTTGTGTAAATGGAAATTCAATTCAGGAGATAGGTGGAGATTTAATCTTCTTAGCACCTGATGGATTAAGAACAGTTGCTGGTACAGCGAGAATTGATGATGTTGAAATAGGTTCTATTAGTAGAAAAATTTTACCTTTAATAAACAATCTATTAAAAAATATTCAACAATATACTATCTCTAGTATGGTTATTAGAGAAAGAAGTCAATACAGATTATTTTATCATAAGTCTGGTCAAGCTCAATCAGGACAATTAGGAATTATAGGAACTTTTAAATTTGATTCAAATGGAGTTCCTGCTTTTGAGTGGAGTGAAACAAAAGGAATGGAATTAAAATTTTGTTCTTCAGAATTAAATCCTCAAAACGAAGAAGTTAAATTTGGTGCAAATGATACTGGTTATATTTATGAAATAGATACTGGTAATAATTTTGATGCAGCAAATATAAGTGCAAGATTTCAAACACCAGATATGGATTATGGTGATAATGGTTTAAGAAAAAGTTTATATAAAGTTAAAACTAATATTGAACCTGAAGGTACACAAAACAATTTAAAGTTAAGAATTAGATATGACTTTGATAATTCTGAAGTTCCTCAACCAGGAGAATTTTCAGTTGGTAATTTAAGTAGTGCTTCTC
This sequence comes from uncultured SAR86 cluster bacterium, assembly GCA_905478035.1. Classification (GTDB taxonomy): domain Bacteria; phylum Pseudomonadota; class Gammaproteobacteria; order Magnimaribacterales; family D2472; genus SCGC-AAA076-P13. The sequence continues at coordinate 12,800 of CAJQGX010000006.1, forward strand.
TCTTTGGACAAGCTACTGCTTTATTTGGCTCTGCTTTTTTTGGAGCAACAACACTACCGAGTAAAAGTGTTTTAGTAACAGGAAGTGGATTTTCAAATAGTTTTAGATTTTTTACTAATGACACAGATGCAGCATATTCAGTTAATGGAATGTTTGTATCTTTTATAGCAGGAGGAAGAAGATAATATGGCAGGTTATGTAAGACAAAGTACAATAGCAGATGGTAATACAATTGATGCATCATTGTTTAATAATGAATTTGATGCACTCTTAGCAGCATTTGTAAATACTACAGGACATAAACATGATGGTACTGCTGCTAATGGTCCAGTAATTGGATTAATAGGTGATGCAGGTTTAGCTACTCCTTTAAACAAAATTAATATAGATACTACTAATAAACATTTAGAATTTAATATTAATGTTGGTGGTAATTCAGTAGAACAATTTAAAATACAAGATGGTGGAATTGTTCCAACTACTACTAATGATATTGATTTAGGTACTTCATCTTTACAATTTAAAGATGGTTACTTTGATGGTAATGTAACTTTAGATGGTTTAGTAATAGGAAGTGCTACAGCAATAACAGATGTAGATACAGATTTAAGTGCTGTTTCAGGAAATGATGATACAGTAGCTTCAGCTAAAGCAATTAAAACTTATGTTGATGCACAAGTTGGTGGTTCAGATTTAGATTTTGAAGGTGATACTGGTGGTAATCAATCAGTTGATTTAACTACACAAGAACTTACTCTTACTGGTGGAACTGGTATTGATACTACTGGCTCTGCACAGACAATGACTTTTGCAATTGATACAGCAGTCGTTGTAGATAAAACTACAGCACAAACTTTAACAAACAAAACTTTAACTACTCCAACTATTGCTTCAATTACAAATGGTGGAACAGTTACAATTCCTTCTGGAGCAGATACTTTAGTTGCAAGAACATCTACAGATACTCTTACAAATAAAACTTTATCATCTCCAACTTTAACAAGTCCAGTTATTAATACAGCAATTAGTGGTACAGCATTTAAAGATGAAGATAATATGTCATCTGATTCTGCTACATCAGTTGCTTCACAACAATCAATTAAAGCATATGTAGATACTCAAGTAGCAACTATACCA
>CAJQGX010000007.1 GCA_905478035.1 uncultured SAR86 cluster bacterium
CAGAGCCATTTCATATGATCGATATATGGCTTCTAGCAGTTTTAGTTTGTTATTTAATATACTTGCCTTATTACTTAAAAGATAGGAAGGTTAAATAGTAATGGCAAAGAAATTAAATAAAATTGTTGATAGAAAACAAATTCCTTTTAAGTATAGAGCTCGTCGTCCAAAAATTGTTCAATGGGCTGCTAGATTATTCTTGAGATCTTTTAGATGGAAAGTAGAAGGAATAATCCCGCCGGTAAAAGGGAGTGAAAATCTAATAATAATAGCTGGACCACACACATCGAATTGGGATGGAGTATTTGGGTTTGCTGCAATATTAGGACTAGATGCAAAAATTAGTTTCTTTGGAAAACATAGCCTCTTTAATCAGCCTATTCTCGGTAGCTTTTTAAATTATATGGGCGGCATACCAGTTGATAAAACCAATCCAGGCAAAGGCCTCACTGAGATGGCAATTAAAAATATGAAAAAATTAAATGGCTCTCTTATTGCTATGTCACCAGAAGGTACTAGAGCAAAAACAGAGAAATTTAAGACTGGATTTTTAAGAATAGCAAAGGCAGTTGAGGGAAAAATATTTTTAGCTTCTTTTGATTTTGATAAGAAAAGAATCTTTTTAGATACTTTTTTTGATCCATCAGGCGACAATGATCTAGATCTCTCTTATGTAAAAGAGTACTTCACACAGTTTGGTGCAAAGCGCCCAGAAAATTATTAATTAGTCTCTAGGCTCTTTTCAATCATCTCATCGACCATCTGTTCCACTATAAAAAGGGGAGGGTTTCCATGATCTAAAACAGCAGAATGGAAATCTTGAATACTAAATCTATCTCCAAGAGCATTTCTAGCTCTTTCTCGTAACTCCAATATTTTTATCATCCCAACTTTATAGCTTAAGGCTTGTCCTGGCCAAACAATGTACCTCTCAATTTCAACACGACACTCTGTATCAGACATCCCGGTTTGAGATTTCATATAATCTATAGCCTCTTCTCTTGTCCATTTTTTATAATGCATGCCAGTATCTACCACGAGCCTAACAGCTCTAAAAATCTCGCTTTGTAGAATACCAAGCTCATCATATGGATCTGGTGCAAGTCCTGCCTCAAGAGCTAGTCTTTCTGAATATAATGCCCAACCCTCAGAAAAAGCAGAAGTACCGTACCCAAAACGTCTATACAATGTCAACTCTTCATTTTCTAATGAATGAGCAATTTGATGATGATGCCCCGGAGTAGCCTCATGGTAGGCAAGCGTTTTCATGCTGTACTTTGGAGTTTGTTTTATATCATATAAATTAGCAAAGAAAACTCCAGGCCTGCTGCCGTCAAGAGCAGGGGACTGATAATATCCACCTGCTTGTGTTTTTTCTGAATATTCAGGCACAGCCTTAACAATTACTTTCGACTTAGGCATGGTATGAAAATAGCTTGAGATTTCTTCTGTTGCCTCATTCACCATATCCATATAATCCTGCACAACAATTTCTTTTCTATCTGGCGTATCTGCATATAAGAATGAAGGATCTTCATTTAGTTCATTCATTATTGTGCCAACCGTTTTGCTCGAGTCATAACCCAAAGAGATTAATATTTCTTTCATCCTTGAAGAGATTCTAGAAACCTCGCTTAAACCCATTTGATGGATTTGTTCAGGACTATAGTCAGTTGTTGTGAAAGACCTTATTTTTAATTTATAAAATTCATCTCCATCTGGCTGAGACCAAACACCATGATGAGGGTTTGCATTGACTTTAGTTCTAATCATGAAATCCCTGAGTAACTCAAAACCAGGAGTAACACTATTGTTTATAGAAACCTCAATCTTAGCCTTTAAGGATTCATTCTTTTCATTAGAAATGTCGAGCTCACCAATTTTTTTTATGAATTGTGTATATAGGGGATGTTCCTCCAAATCGAAATTAATGAACTCATTTAATTGTTTAATCACATGTTCAAAAACAAATACTGGCGGATAAATACCAGATTCTGCTTGCAGCTCAAGCTCATGCAATAGGCCTGCATATTTTTCTTTTATGAGATCTGTTCTTTTTATAAAATCCTCAGCTTCAGAGATATTTCTAATTGGATGCATATCTGACATAAACCCAATCGTATTTAAGTGATCCCCTCCAATTTGATTGAGTGGAAAATCATGATGGGGGAAATCTTCCATTTGTCTTAATCCATTCTCTGTATCAAAAATGGCAATAGATTTGGTAATTTTTTGGTTATGACTCAAGGATTTATCCTTGTATCTATTAAGCATTTTCAGAGATTTTTTAGAGCTTTTAATACCTTCCTCTAAATCACCAACTTCTGGTATTGAAATCTTTGAATTATGCTTTGTCAGCCAATTGATGCCATCGAATAAACCAAGATATGTCATTGCCTCTGGTGAATCAACAAGACCAACAATCAAATTCTTACCTAAATAATGGTCTATAGAAATAGGTTTCATTAAGAATAAATTTACTAAGTATAGTGAGCAAAGGCTTATGCTAAAAATTACTATCAAGCCCACCGCTTTAAAAAATCTTTTTAACATTTATAAATCTCCTTACTATTTTTGCATATTAAAATGGACTAATTAGTCTCATTAATTATATATTTATTTGATAAACTCTTCTTAGTTAAATTTAAACATAAAAAATATGACAAATTCATTTGCGACATTATCTCAGGAAGAAGAGATATCTATAATAACCCTCGATGATGGAAAGGCTAATGTCTTCTCAGAAGAAATGACACAGGCTATTAATGATTGTCTGGATAAAGTTCCCACTGATAGTGGGTCTTTAATAATAACCGGAAGGCCTGGGATGTTTTCAGCTGGTTTTGATCTTAAAGTAATTGCCTCAGGAGATGTACCAAAAATAAAAAAAATGTCTTTAAGTGGATTCAAGCTCTTATCAAGAATTTTTTCATTTCCAAGGCCTGTTGTTGCAGCTTGCTCTGGACATGGAATAGCCTTAGGCACCTTTTTACTATGTTGTTGTGATTATAGAATTGGAATAAAAGGTGAGTTTTTGCTTGGAGCAAATGAGATGAAAACTAATATGGTAATTCCAACGCCTATTTTAGAGCTTATAAAATTTAGAATTTCACCATCACATAAATATAGATCTATTCTTGGAGCTGAAATGTATCAACTTGACAAGGCAATCGATGCAGGTCTTATGGATCAAGTTGAAGAGGCTGAAACATTAATGGATGCCGCCATTGAAAAAGCTAAAGATTTAGCAACGATGGGACATCCTAGCTATACCTTAACCAAGGCTCTTTTTATAAAAGATGTTGCGGATAGCATTGATAACGCAATTAAAGATCTAGAAACTCAGTAATTATTCTTAACTTATGATACAGGGATCTAATTTAGAATTAGCTTTATTTAGTGATGTTCCTGAGCTGGACGCACTAGAAACCCTCTACAATCTAAATCAAGAAAATACACCCGAGGTTGGTAGCCTATCTTCAGTAAATGAACTTAGAAGCCTAATACAATTAAGTGCACTAAATTTTTTTGTTTTAAATGAAGAAGAGATTATTGGGTTCATAATCTGTTTTAGAGAAGGGTCTAAATACCATTCACCAAACTATAAGTTTTTTAGTGATTGCGAAGATAAATTTCTTTACATAGATAGGGTTGTTATAAAAAAAGAATACAGAAGAATGGGAGCAGGGACTAGTTTATATGAACACCTAAGCAAAGTAGCAAATCTTGAAAACTTACCCATTTGTTGCGAGGTTAATACAAGCCCTATTAATCAAATATCATTAAA
>CAJQGX010000008.1 GCA_905478035.1 uncultured SAR86 cluster bacterium
GGCATTTAATATCAAAGAATTTTTCTGCTCCTAAGTCTGCACCAAAGCCAGCCTCTGTAACCACATAGTCAGCAAGCTTTAAGGCAGTCTTTGTGGCCATAACTGAATTACAACCATGAGCAATATTCGCAAATGGCCCCCCGTGCATAAGAGCTGGGTTATTTTCAAGAGTTTGAACTAAATTTGGCTGAAATGCATCTCTTAATAATGCAGTAAGAGCGCCTTGTGCATTTAATTGATGAACTCTTACAGGCTCAAGCTTTCTCGTATATGCAAATACTATGTTGCCAATTCTTTTCTCTAAATCTTCTAAATCACTTGCAAGACAAAAAACCGCCATAATTTCTGAAGCAACTGTAATATCAAAACCACTTTGCCTTGGAATACCATTACCTGTTCCGCCTAAACCACAAGTAATATCCCTTAGTGATCTATCATTCATATCAACAACCCTTTTCCAAGTAATTCTTCTTGGATCAATATTTAAGTCATTCTCCCAGTGAATGTGATTGTCTATAAGGGCTGATAACAAATTATGAGCTGCGCCAATAGCATGAAAATCTCCAGTAAAATGAAGGTTTATATCTGTCATCGGAACTACTTGAGCATAACCACCGCCTGCTGCCCCACCTTTCATACCAAAACATGGCCCAAGACTTGGTTCTCTCAAGCAGATCATAGCCTTCTTACCATTATGACAAAGCCCATCTACCAAACCCACGCTTGTTGTAGTCTTTCCTTCTCCAGCTGGAGTTGGAGAAATAGCAGTTACTAAAATCAACTTGCCATTTTTTTTATCTTTGCACTTATCTAAAAAATCGTAATTAATCTTTGCTTTATCATTTCCATAAACAATGAGTGCTTCTTCAGGAACATCAATTTGTTTTGCAATATCATTAATATGTTTTTTATTTGCTTGGTTGGCAATCTCTAAATCAGTTAAAAAACTACTCATAATAACCTCGTCTAAATAGTTAAGTTGTGCATAAAGTATACAGAAGAAAAAATTTCTTAACTATATGAAAATGTATTAACTTTTTGCTGCTTTAAAAGCCTCTATAGCTCTTAAACGAGAGGTCTTAAGATCTAATATTTGATCAGGATAACCACAATATTTTCTGTGCTCTTTTGAAGGATCATGAATCACAGATTTGTCTAAATCTTTTAATTCAGGAACATATTTTTTGATAAATAATCCTTCTTTATCAAAGTTGGTTGACTGGGTTACAGGGTTAAAAATTCTAAAATATGGAGCTGCATCAGTTCCAGTTGAGCTACTCCACTGCCAACCACCATTATTAGATGCAAAATCACCATCTATTAGGTTCTGCATAAAATAAGCCTCACCTAGTCGCCAGTCATGCAGCATATTTTTAGTAAAAAACATTGCAACCACCATTCTTAATCTATTATGCATCCATCCCTCATGGAGTAATTGCCTCATTGCCGCATCAATAATAGGAAAGCCAGTCATACCAGTTTTCCATGCATGAACCTCTGTTTCTTCAAATCTCCACTGGATAGATCTAGAAAAATCTTGGAATGGTTGATTGCGACCAACCTTTGGAAAAGAAAACATAATATTTCTATAAAATTCACGCCAGACAATTTCATCAATCCATTTAGTAATTCCATTGTTGCCTGAGTTAAATTCAAAATTATTTAATTTCAAGCCCTCTAAAATGCATCGCTTGGAGGATATGACGCCTAAGGCTAGATAGGGAGACATTCTGCTAGTACCATCTATTATTGGATCATTTCTGTCCTTAGAATAATTACTTGCTTTATTTTCTAAAAAGTTTTTTAAACGATCTAGTGCTGCCTGCTCTCCAGCTGGCCAAATGGACATATCAACTTTATGTTCTATTTTTAAATTAAAATTAAAGTTCGAAATATTAGAGCCAAAATTTTCTTGATTCATTGGAGTATACTTATGCGCAATATCTAAAAATTCCATATCAAAATTTTCAACCCATTTTCTTTTAAAAGGAGTAAAAACTGAGTAAGGATTGTCTTGGCCATTTCTTATAGAGCCAGCCTCATAAACTATTTGATCATTAAAAGATTCTACTTTGATATTGGAAGCCTTTAATATAGTTGTAACTTCTTTATCTCTATTTTGTTCGTCTTCTCCAAACTGTTTATTAAAAAATACTTTGTTTACATCTCTTTCTTTTGCAGTTTGTAAAATAATCTCAGGATCTTCATCAAAACCTTTACTATCTATTATAGATAAGGGAATATTTAGCTCTTCTAGACTATTGCTTAAACACTTTAAATTGTCTATGAGGAAATCTAACTTAACATTTGCCTCATTGTGATTTTCTAATTGTTTTTGAGAATATATAAATACCGCATTAACTTCTATTGAGTTTTCACAAGCAGCCTTTAACGCAGGATTATCATCTATTCTAAGATCATTTCTGAACCAAATAATACTTTTCATTAGTTAATCTATAATTTTTGAGTTTGAGAAATGAACATCTACTTGATAGTTATCTCTATAGTTTGTTATTTCTGCTTTTCCGCCAGCAGCATTTACAATAGCAGCACCAGCAGCCACATCCCATAGATAAGTTCCAAATTCTTTATAAACATCAGCTTTAGCAGAAGCAATATAACAAGATGCGATAGCAGCAGAACCTATCATTCTTACTTTTCTCCATTCCTGAAAATCTTTAACCATTTTTAATAGTGCTGAATCTGAATAATCGGTATTATTTGGAAGACCAGTTACCAAAATACCTTCTTTGGGTTCATTTATATCAGATACCTTGATAATACTACCATTTAATTTTGCTTCTCCATCAAAACTACCTTCATAGAGATTGTTGTTGTTAAAATCATAGACAACGCCAATAACGGGCTCCATCTTATGCATCAATGCTATTGAGACACAGCATAAAGGAATATCTCTTGTATAGTTTGCTGTTCCATCAAGAGGATCAACAACCCAAAAGGTTTCTTCTAAATTATTTTCTGACTGGCCACTTTCTTCTGCCAAAATTGGAAAAGTAGACTTACTGATAAGTATTGATTTAATAAGATTTTCAGCTTAACATCAGCCTTTAGTTTGATATCTGTATCTGAAGAGTAAGTTGATTGGTTTAAATCTTTCTTATTGACATCAAGTAATTTACCAGCAGCCTTAGCAGCATCTTTGGCAGTTTGTATTTCTTTGTGCAAATCTAAAGTATCCATATATCATTAGAGTATATAGCTTTGGAAATAAAAATATTAATGGTAATGATAAAAATAAATGTTTTTATTTTAAACACAGTTTATTATGTTATTTTTCTTTATAATAAAATTATTCTCAAGTAAGGAAGAAAAATGATCACAACTGCAAATCTTACAATTCTATTTTTAAGTATATTTGCATCTATTACTTTCAATGGTTTCTTAAGAAATGTTTCTAAGGCTAACAACATTTTAATAGACATCCCTGAAAAAAGCAGAAAGTTTCATGACAGAGCAACCCCATTAACAGGTGGGATTTCTATTTATGTTGCCACTTTAGTTTCTGCTCTCTTGCTAGCTGGTTTAACTAACATAG